>JBCDKT010000075.1 GCA_038746285.1 Bacteroidota bacterium | reverse complement strand
CGAGTCATTCCCGACCCAGATCGGGAATCCATGCAGCGTCGGCACGCGGTGCCATCGTGGCGTGGATTCCCGCCTGCGCGGGAATGACGGGCGTCTTGGGCAGAAAAGCTGAGACCTGACCGAGTCCATAACACGCTCTAGACGCAGGGCGACCTTTCGCCGCGCCGCGTGTCTCCACCTGTATCTCACCGCCAAGCCTTCATGCGCATTCTCTCGCTATCGCTTCTGCTCCTCACCGGCGTTGTGGCCTTCGGGCCGGCGGCGGAGGCGCAGAGCAACCGGAACTACGGCACCGCCTACTCGCGCTTCGGCGTCGGCGAGCGGCTCTCGTTCGCCTCGTCGCAGGCCGCGATGATGGGCGGCGCGTCGGTCGCCGTCCGCTCGCCGATCTACAACGGGCTCGACAACCCGGCGCTCTGGAGCGACCTCGCGCTGACCCAGTTCAGCATCAGCGCCGCCGTCGAGGGCCTGAAGTCGGAAGACGCCGCGGGCGACCGGGCCCGGCTGACGAGCGGCACGCTCGAAGGGCTGCAGTTCGGCGTTCCCCTCCTCGCCGGCCGCCTCGGGATGACGCTCGCGCTGCGGCCGTTCTCCCGCGTCAACTACCTCGCCATCCGCGACGGCTCGCTGGACGACCCCGACTTCGACGTGGACTCGCTCGCCTACCGGATCAACTTCGAGGGCGACGGCGGGCTCCAGCAGGCCCGTCTCGGCCTGGGGTACCGGATAAGCGACAACCTCGCTGTCGGGGCGAGCGTCGACGTACTCTTCGGGGCCATCGACTACATCCAGCGGACGACCTTCGACAGCGCCACGATCCCCGAGGCGCGCAGCACGCGCGAGACGACGCTGAGCGGGTTCAGCGGAACCCTCGGAGCCGTCGCCTCGAAGGTGGGCGTGTTCGGCGAGGAGGACGCCGCCTCGTTCGGCGTCTCGCTCTCGCTCCCGACGCGGCTCAGCGGGGACCGGACCGACACGATCGGCTTCTCGCTCGACCAGGACACCCTCGCCACCGCCGACGACCGCCTGATGGTGGGTGGCGACGTGACGGTGCCCCTGCAGATCGTCGCCGGGCTGGCGTACGCGCCCGATGCCCGCTGGCTGCTCGCGGCCGACGTGCGCTACGAGCCCTGGAGCGGCTTCGAGAGCGACTTCGCCTTCGGCGGCTTCGACCCGGGCACCGGCACGGACCAGCTCCGCGACCGCCTCCGGGTGGGCGGTGGGTTCGAGTTCCTGCCTGCCGGCGCGGAGCGGGGCCGTGCGTATTTTGCCCGCACGGCCTACCGCCTCGGCGGCTACTACGACCGCGCCTACTACGACGCCGGCCTGGGCACGCCAGACGCCATCACCACGCTCGCCCTCACCGGCGGCCTGAGCCTGCCCGCCGTCCTCCCGACCGCTCGCTTCGACCTCGGCTTCGAGATCGGCACGCGTGGGACGACGGAGCGCGGCTTGGTCCGCGATTTGTTTATCAAAGGCTCAGCCACCATCAACTTCGGCGAGCGCTGGTTCCGCCAGCGCAGGCTCGGCTAGACGCCCGGCTCCCGCGCCCGATCCCGCCTGCTTCCTCTCTCTGCAACCGACCGACCGATGACCCGCTTCCTCTCCGCATTCGCTCTCCTTGCCCTGCTCCTGACTGGACTCGCGCCGGCGGCCTCTGCCCAGGCCGAGGGCGAGATCGTGTGCTCGGACGACCGAAACGAGAAGGCCATCCACTACACGCTCTACTACGAGTCGTTCAAGGCTGAGGACTACGAAACGGCGCGTCCCGACCTAGAATGGCTGCTCGAGTGCGACCCGACGTTCACCGGCGTCACGCCCGGCGACCGCAACCTCCGCCGGGCCGTCGTGCTCTACGACAGCCTCGCCATGCGGTCGGACGACCCGGCTCAGCAGCAGGCGTACCTCGCCAGCGCCCTCGCCGTGCTCGACGAGGCACCGTCCATTTTGCAGGACGCCGGCGTGGAGGCTGAGGCCTACGACTACATGATTCGCAAGGGCCGCTTCATCCAGCGCCACCCGGACCTGCTCGCCGACCAGCAGGGGATGATCTTCGACCTCTACCTCCAGGCCTTCGAGACGGCCCCGGACTCGCTCGGCGACTACTACATCAACTACCTCGCAAGCGGGAGCGCCATCCGGGCCAACCAGACCGACACGCCCGAGGCGAAGGCCGAAGCCCGCGACTTCATCACGGGCCAGCTCCAGCCCCAGGCCGAGGACCCGAGCTACATCCAGGATACCATCCTCCCGACTATCATCACGACCCCGCGCGAGCAGTACGAATTCCTCGTCGGGCGCTTCCGCGACGACCCCACCAGCGTCGGGGACGAGGACCTGAACACGCTCTACAACCTCAACAAGATCGACGAGCTGGCGACGCAGAACCCGGACCTGAACGACCTGCTGATCGCGGAGCTACTCACGCGCGACCCGAATCCGCGCCTGCTGATGACTGTCGCCGCTGCCGCTGCTGCGAAGGAAGACTACGAAGAGGCTGAGCGCCGCTACATGGAGGCGATGGAGATGGGCCAGAGCATGGACGCGACCGACGACCCCATGGTCGAGCGGGACATCAACTATGGCATGGCTGTAATGAAGGAGCAGCAGGGCCAGCGCGGCACGGCCGCGGGCTACGCCCGCTCCGCCCTCGAACTGGACTCGGGCCACGCGCAGTCGGCTTACCTCCTCGGAACGCTCATGCAGTCCTCGGTGCGCGGCGGCGATGCCCGCGGCAAGGCGGGCTACTGGTGCGCCGCCGATCAGTTCAGCCGCGCCGCCAGCATCGCCGCGTCGAACGGCAACGACGGCCTCGCGGCCGACGCCCGGCGCGCGGCGGGCAACGCGGCCAACGCAGGCCCCTCCGCGGAGGAATACTTCTTCCTCGACTGGCAGCCCGGCCAGACGGTCTCGGCCTCGTACGGCTGGGGAAGCTGCTCGACGCGCGTGCGCTAGCCTCCGCCATGCCTCGTTCCAGACCGGCGGTTCCTTGCGGGACCGCCGGTTTTTTGGTGTCTGGCTCGTGCTATCTTCGGCCCGCCCGGCTCGCTATCCACCTGATCCGTATGCGGCTCGCCGCCTTCCTCGTTCTGCTGACGCTCTTGCCTGCGGCCCAGGCTCAGCAGGAAGGCGTGCTGCAAGTGGGCGACGCCCTCAGCCGGACGCTGCTCCGCCAGCAGGCGCTCGGACGGCTGGATGGGGCCTTCCTCAGCAACCAGCCGCTCTCGGCGTACGCCGCGCGGGCCTACGCTGACTCGACGCTCGGTGGTGCCGCTCCCCTCGGCCGGGCTGACCGGTCGTTGCTGGAGCGCTACGTCGGCCTCGCCGACGGGCCGGGCGTCGCTGCCGTCCGCCGCAGGGTGCCGTTTCTGTACACCAACGGCAGCAGCTTCTACTCCGTCCGCGCCGAGGACTACGGCCTCGAACTCTCACCCCTCGCGACGCTTTCCTACGGGCGCGCCCGCAACGAGCGGCCCGCGGGCAGCGCCGCCGCGACGCCGGTGTGGCAGAACACGCGCGGCGTGCGGGCAGCCGGACACATCGGCCCGCACGTCTTCTTCGAGTCGCGCCTGCTGGAGAACCAGCGGCGCGTCGCCCGGCCGGCCTTCTTCCGGGACACAGCCCCGCGCCTCGGCGGCAACATCAAGTTCCCCGGCGAGACGACCTACGACTACTTCGTCGCCACCGGCCTCGTCGGGTTTCGGAGCAAATTTTTCGAGGCGCGCCTCGGGCGCGACCGCAACCGCTGGGGCTTCGGGCGGACGAGCCTCTTCCTGTCGGACTATGCCACGGTCTACGACCAGGTCCAGCTTCGGACCTCGTTCTGGCGCATCCACTACACCAACCTCTACGCCCGGTTCAGCTCGCTACGGCCGCCGGGCGACCGGTTCGCCGCCTCCATCCTACCCCGCAAGTACGGCGTCTTCCACCGCCTCGCGCTCGACCTCCCGGGGCGGGTCCAGCTCGAACTGTTCGAGTCCGTCGTCTTCGTCACCGACACGACCGGGGCGAACCGCCGCACCGGCTTCGACTTCGCCTACGCCAACCCGATCATCTTCTACCGCGCCGTCGAGCACGACCTCGGGAGCCCGGACAACGTCCTGCTCGGAGCGGGCTTCTCGTGGGTCGCTACGCCGGGCGTGCAGGTCTACGCCCAGGGCTTGCTGGACGAACTGCGGGCCGAGGAGTTCTTCAACGACTGGTGGGGCAACCGGTGGGGCTACCAGCTCGGCCTGTTCCTCGTGGACCCCGGCATCGGCGCGCGGCGGCTTCGGGACTTCGACCTCCGGATCGAGTACGCCCGGCAGCGGCCGTTTCTCTACAGCCACCGGAGCGAGGGCACGTCGTACCTCCACTTCAACGACCTCCTCGGCCACCCCGCCGGCCCGAACACGTCCGACCTCGCCCTCTCGGCGAGCTACCGCCCGACGCCGCGCCTCTGGACGACGCTCGACCTCGCGTTCACGCGGCGGGGCCGCAGCCCGGACGACGGGCGCAACTTCGGCGACAACCCGGCCCGGTCGTTCGAGGTCCGCGACTTCAGCCTCGACGACAGCACCGAGACCCTGCAGGGCGTCCGGCAGCGCCTCATGCTCGCCGAGGCGCGGGTCGGGTACGAGGTACTCCCGTCGCTCTTCGCCGAGGTCGCGCTCCGCGCCGAGTCGGTGGACGACGCTGAGCGCGGGCTCGACCGCTACGTCGCGCCGTTCGCCTCGCTCCGGTGGGGCGTCCCGTTCCAGAGCGTGCGGTACTGACGGGGGACACCCTGCGGCGTGGTACCTTCGCGGGATGCTTGCTCAATCCCCATGTTCCACCGCTCGCCCTACTGGTCCCTCGTGCTTGCCGCAGTCGCGCTGCTGTCGCTGGCGTGGCCACTGCCTGCGAACGTAGCGCCGGGCAGCACCGTCGTCAGCACCCACGTGACGGATCGCCACGGCGTCTTGCTCCGCGAGGCTCGGCCCGATGGACGCGGTCGGCCTGTGGCGCTCGATGCCATTCACCCGGATGCGCTCGCCGCGCTCGTTGCTACCGAGGACCGCTTCTTCTACCAGCACCCTGGCGTCAACCCGCTCGCCATCGCGCGTGCAGCGTGGCAAAACGTCCGGCAGGGCGACGTTCAGAGCGGCGGCTCCACGCTCACCATGCAGGTCGCTCGGACGCTACGGGGCGAGCCGGATCGCGGCCTGTGGGATAAGCTCGCCGAGGCCCACCTTGCGCTCCGGCTGGAGCTTCGGCTGACGAAGCAGCATGTGCTCGCGCTCTGGCTAAACCGCGTCTCGTTCGGCAACGGCACGCACGGAATCGAATCGGCAGCGCAGCTCTACCTCGGCAAGTCGGCCCGCGACCTCACCGTGGCCGAAGCTGCGTTCCTCGTCGGTCTGCCGCAGAGCCCGAGCCGGTACGACCCGTTTCGCCACCCTGAGCGCGCCCGCGCCCGTCAATACCGCGTGCTCCGTGCCCTCGCGCAGAGCGGGCGGCTCTCGGAGCTAGAACGAAAGCGCCTCGCTGCGTTGCCGATTGCGCTGACCGAGCCGGCGACCGTCTTCCGCGCACCGCATTTCGCCGGGTGGGTGCTGAGCCAGGCCGAAGGCCACCCTTCTGAAATCCGCACCACCCTCGACGCTGAGCTGCAGGCCGAAGCCGAGCGGATCGTCCGCGCCCACCTTGGCCGCCTCGACCCGAGCGTGACCGCTGCCGCGGCCGTCGTGCTCGACAACCGGACGGGCGACGTGCTCGCCTACGTCGGCAGCCCCGACTTCTGGGACGCGCGCACGGGCGGGCAGAACGACGGCGTACGGATGCTTCGGCAACCCGGCAGTGCGGTCAAGCCGTTTACCTACGCGCTCGCGCTCGCCTCGCGCCGCCACACCCCGGCCTCGATCCTGCCCGACCTCGACCTTCAGGTACTCGAAGCGGGCGGGGCGTTCTCGCCCGCGAACTACGACGGGCAGTTTCACGGGCCGGTGGCACTGCGCGAGGCGCTCGCGTCGTCGTTCAACGTCCCCGCCGTCCGCCTCGCCCGCGAACTCGGCCCCGGCGCTCTCCTCCGCGCCTACCGCCAGGCGGGACTCACGACGCTCGAACGACCGGCCAATCACTACGGCGTCGGCCTCACGCTCGGCAACGGCGAGGTTCGGCTGCTCGACCTCGCGCACGCCTACACTGCCCTCGCTCGTGGCGGCACGCGCCCGGCGCTCCGCGCGGTTCGCTGGGCCCGCAGTGCTTCGGGCGACACCCTCCGACTGGCGCATCGGCCCGCTACAAACAGCGGCATCGTTCCTGCCGTGGCGTACCTCCTCACCGACATCCTCTCCGACCCCGAGGCGCGCGCGCCGGGGTTCGGACGCGGCGGCCCGCTGGAGCTTCCGTTTCCTGCTGCCGTAAAGACCGGCACGTCAAAAGACTACCGCGACAACTGGGCTGTCGGTACGACACCGAGGCACACCGCTGCCGTGTGGGTCGGCAACTTCGACGGCAGCCCGATGCGCTGGGTGAGCGGCGTGAGCGGAGCCGGTCCGATCCTGAACGCACTCCTCCGCACCCTCGGGCCGAGCGGTGCCTTTGACCGTCCCGCTGGTGTGGTCGAGGCCGCGGTCTGCCCGGCGAGTGGTCTTCGCCCCGGTGCGGCCTGTCCGACCCGGCGTCGCTCCCCCTTCCTCGCCGGGACCGTCCCGGCTGACACCTGCTCGGTCCACCGCGTCCACCGCGTCGACCGGCGGACTGGCCTCCTCGCCGATGCCGACACGCCGCCCGCGTTTGTAGACGACCGGCTGTACACGGTCTATCCGCCTGCATACCGCGACTGGATGCGCGAACGCGGCCTACCGCTTCCTCCGACCGTCACCGAGGCCGACGTAGACGCGAGCGACGCGCTCGCCTACTCCGACCGCCTCCGGATCGACTATCCAGCGTCTGGCTCTGTGTACCGGATCGACCCGGTGCTGCGGCGCGACTTCCAGCGGCTCCGGCTGCGCGGCACCGCCGACCCCGGCCTGCTCGATCTCGGCTGGTGGGTCGACGGCGAGCGCCTCGACGCACCGCTGGAGTCGGCCACCTGGACCCTCGCACCGGGCCGGCACCGGATCGAGCTGCGCGGCCTCAGTCCCGAAGGCCACCGGCTTCGGAGTCAGCCGGCCGAGGTCGTGATCCGTGGTTAGACAATAGCCCGATGAACTCCAACTTCGCTTCTACCCCAAACCGACACTACCAGTCACGACACTATCAGTCATAGGCTAACGCCGCTGCGTACGCGGTCCCGCGGAGGCGGGAATCCACAGGGATCGCCGGCCGGTGGATCCCCGCCTCCGCGGGGATGACTTCTGAAAAGCTTGAAGCCAACCTTACACCCCACTCAGTCATGGATCGTTCTCAACTAATTGCCGCGTGCCTGCTCGTCGGCTTCGCTCTCCTCGCCTTCGGCGCGTGCAGGAGCACGGAGGAAACCAGCGATTTCAGTGTCGAAGAGGTCGCGCTCGACATCGAATCGAGCGAGCGGGCGTTCGTCCCGACGCTCGACGGGCCGCTGCGTGTGCTGAGCGCGACGCCCTACGGACCGACGCCGTACATGGCTCCCAGTCAGCCCGTTGCGGTCACGTTCAGCCGTCCGATGGTCCCGCTCGGCGATGCACCCGACCTCGGCCCTGGCACGCTCACCCTCACCCCGTCGGTGGAGGGTACGTTGCGGTGGGAGGGTACGCAGACGCTCGTATTCGAGCCGGCGGAGCCGCTGCCAACCGCTTCGTCGTTCGAGGCACGACTCGCTCCGCTTACGAGCCTCGACGGCGAGGCGATGGACGAAGCCTTCGCGTGGCGCTTCGAGACATCCCGCCCCCAACTCGTGACCTCGACGCCTGCGCAGGGCGAAGCGTATGCCGAGCCGGCGGACCCGCTCCGACTCGTGTTCAACCAAGCCCTCGACTCGAACCGGGCCGCGGGGTTTGTCGAACTCAGAGAGACGCAGGGCGGCATCGTCGCTATCCGAATCGCCGCAGACGGCGACAGCGCACTCGTCGTCCGCCCGGGCCGCCCCCTCCGAGGCGGGACGCGCCACACGCTGCGCCTTCTCCCCGGCCTGCCCTCCGCCGTAGGCCCGCTCGGCATGGCGGACACGACGGAGGTGGCCTTCTCGACCTACGGCGACCTCGTTCTCGCCGCTCTCGATCAGCAGCGAGCGTACAACGACGACCGGCTCGCCTTCGACCCGGAGCGCGGCGTCCGCCTCCGGTTCTCGACGCCGGTCCGGTTCGGCGACGTGCGCCGGGCGGTCCGCCTCACCCCCAACGCCGAGCTTCCGCCCGGCATCGAAGCCCGCGACGGCACCGTGAGCACCGAGCACACGCTGGCCTTCGACCTCGCCCCGGAGACGCGCTACACGCTCACCGTCCGCGGCCTCGACGATCCCTTCGGACAGACCCTGGACCGCGCCAGCCGGTCGTTCTCGACGCGGGCCTACGCGCCGTCCCTCTCCGTCCCGCAAGGCCTGCTCGTGCTCGAAGCCGACGAGACGGCGGGACTACCGATGCGCCTGACGAACATCGAGGCTGTGCAGGTCGGTTTGCAGAAGCTGAGCGCCGATGAGATCGTGCCCGTGCTGCGCGCCTACGACCGCGAGCACTGGTACGGCCCCCTCGACGAAGGGGAAGCCGAGCCGGAGCCTACCGCCGCTCGGCAAACGTTCCGCCCCGGTGCGACCCGCAACATGCCCTCGACCGTGCCGCTTCCGCTCGACTCGGTGCTCGCGGGCGAGACGGGCATCGTCGGGGTGCAGATCCTCGGACCGGGTAAGGCCGACCGCCGGGCGCTTGCGCAGGTGACGCGGCTCGGAATCACGGCCAAGTTCAGCCCGCACCAGAACCTCTTCTTCGTGACGGAACTCGCCACGGCGGAACCCGTCGCGGGCGTCCGCCTCACCGTGCGCGGCGGCGACAACCGCGTGGCGTGGACCGGCACGACGGACGCCGACGGCAAGGCCACGTCGCCGGGCTGGGCAGGGCTGGGGCTGAAGAAGCCCGACCGCTGGAACGAGCCGCAGCAGTACGTCTTCGCCGAGCACGACGGCGACCTCGCCTTCACCTCCTCGCTCTACCGCGACGGCCTCGACCCATACCGCTTCGACGTGGACTACGACTGGAGCCCCGAAGCCAGGACCGAGGCGGGCAGCGTCTTCTCCGACCGGGGCCTCTACCGCTCCGGCGAGACCGTCTTCTTGAAAGGCATCCTCCGCACCCGAACCGACGGCGACTGGCAGCCCGTCCGCGACAGCATCCGCGTCCTCCTCCGCAGCCCGCGCGACGAGACTGTCCTCGACCGCCGCCTCCGCCCGAGCGCGCGCGGCACGTTCGACCTCGACTGGACTGCTCCGGCGAGTGCGGCGCAGGGCGTCTACACCATCCGCATCGCCTACGCCGCCGACACCCTCGCCGCCCAGCGCAGCCCGTGGGAGCGCGGCGACCTCGCCGCCGGGTCGTTCCGCGTCGAGTCGTTCCGCCGGGCCACGTTTGCCGTCGATGCCCGGACGGCGGCGGACGCCTACGTCGTCGGCGACTTCTTCGAGGGGACGGTCGCGGGGCGCTACCTCTTTGGCGCGGAGATGGGCGGGCAGCCGGTCCGCTACGCGCTCCGGCGCATCCCATCGAGCTTCGCACCGTCCGGCTTCGACGCCTACCGCTTCGGGCCACTCCAGAACCGCTACGGCTACGAGCCGGTTGCCAGCGGCGACACGGTGCTCGCAGCCGACGGCACGCTCGGTCTTCGCCTCCCCATTGGAGGCACCGAGCGCGGCGGGCCGGCGGACCTGACGTGGGAAGGGACCGTCACCGACCCGGCGCGGCAACAGCAGTCGGGGCGCGTGCGTGTCCCGCTCCACCCGGCGCTGTTCTACATAGGCCTTCGCCCACGTACCACGTTCCTCGACCTGAGCGATGAGAGCGCGATGCGGGTCGATGTCGTGACGGTCGACCCGGTGGGCGCGCCGGTGGGTGACAGAGCCGTGCGGATCGAGCTGATCCGCCGGCAGTGGAACAGCGTGCGCGAGGTCGGCAGCGACGGACGGCTGCGGTGGCGGAGCGAGCTGACCGAGGAGCCGATGGGCGAGCAGACCCTCGCGACGACCGCCGGGCGTCTCTCGCGGATCTCGCTGCCCGTCGCCGAGGGCGGCTCGTACCTCGTCCGCGCCCGCGCGCGCGACGTGCGCGGCAACGCGGTCCGCTCCGAAGCCTACTTCTACGCCACCGGCTCGGGCTACGTCGCGTGGGCGCGCGCCGACAACAACCGGATCGACCTCGTCCCCGACCAGACGACCTACGCGCCCGGCGAGACGGCAAAGGTCATGGTGCAGTCGCCCTACGAGTCCGCGACGGCCCTCGTCACGGTCGAGCGCGAAGGCATTCTGTCGAGCCGCGTAATGACGCTCGAAGGGAGTGCGCCGCAGATCGAGGTGCCGCTCGGCGAAGAGCACCTGCCCAACGCCTTCGTCAGCGTGGTACTTCTCCAGGGCAGGACGGCCCCGCCCTCGGCGACAGACGATGCAGGCGCGCCGTCGTTCAAGATGGGCTACGCCACGCTCCGCGTCGATCCCGGCGACCGGCGGCTCCGCGTTCAGGTCGAGGCTCCGGAGGAGGCGCGGCCCGGCGACAAGGTGACGGTCGACCTCCGGCTGACCGATGCCGGCGGGCGCGGCGTGTCCGGCGAGATCGCCTTTTCTGCTGCCGATGCGGGCGTGCTCAACCTGATCGGCTACACGCTCCCCGATCCGTTCGATGCGTTCTACGGCCCGCGCCCGCTCGCGGTGACGACGAGCGAGACGCTGTCGAACCTCGTCCGCCAGCGCAACTTCGGTCAGAAGGAGGAAGCCCTGGGCGGCGGCGGGGGCGACGGGTCGGACCTGCTGCGGAAAGACTTCAGCCCGCTCGCGCACTGGGCCCCGGCGCTCCAGACGGACTCTCGCGGCTGGGCGAGCGTGACCTTTCGGCTGCCCGAGAGCCTGACGACGTTCCGGCTGATGGCGACCGGACTCGCCGCCAACCGCTTCGGAGCCGGGCAGGCCGACCTCGTGGTGACGCAGCCGCTCGTCCTCCAGCCCGCCCTCCCCCGCTTCGCCCGGCTGAACGACCAGTTCGAGGCGGGCGTGCTCGTCACCAACCGCACCGACGCGCCGGGGGAGGCGACCGTCACGGCGGAGGCGACCGGCGTGACGCTGCGCAGCGGGGCCGAGCAGACGGTCTACCTCGATCCCGGCGAAACGCGTGAGGTCCGGTTTGCCTGGACAGCGGAGGCCGCCGGCGAGGCCGAGGTGCAGGTCGCCGCCCGGCTCGGGAGCGAGCGCGACGCCTTCGCCACGACGCTCCCCGTCGCCCTCCCGACGACGAAGACCGTCAGCGCCACCTTCGCCTCGACCGACGGCCAGGCGCAGGAGACCCTCGCGCTCCCGGCCGGCCGCGTGCCGGGCCTCGGCGGCCTCCGCGTCGCCGTCTCGTCCACGGCCCTCGCCGGACTCGGCGGTGCGACGCGCTACCTCTTCCAGTACCCCTACGGCTGCCTCGAACAGCAGACCTCCCGCATCCGCCCGCTTCTCGTCGGCGACGACCTTCTCGACGCCTTCGACCTCGACGCGCTCGGCGGCGACCGGCAGTTGGTCGTCGAGGCATGGCTGGCAGGGCTCGGTGAGTACTGGACCGGCGACGGGTTCGGGCTGTGGCCGGGGGCGCGGCACGCGAACCCGTACCTCACGGCCTACGCTGTGCTCGCCCTTGCCGAGGCCGAGGCCGCCGGGTTCACCGTTCCCGCTGCCCTCACCCGCGACGCGGTCGCTGCGCTCGACCGGATCGTTCGCAACCGCAGCGACCGAACCGATTACTACGACGCTCAAGTTTGGGGCGATACGCGGGCGTTCGCACTCTACGCCCTCGCCGGGCACGGGCGCGTCCTCGCCGCCGAGATCGACGCGCTCGCCGGGGTGCCGGGCGACCTCTCGCTCGAAGGCGCGAGCCACCTGCTCCGCGCCGTCGTCCTCGCCGAGCGCGGGCCGCTCCAGGCCCTCCGCGCCCCGCTCCTCGACCGGCTCCGCAGCCGCGTCCAGGTCGAGGCGACCAGCGCCTACCTCGACGTGCCGGAGAATGGGCCGTGGGGCTGGATCTTCGCCTCCGACGTGCGGGCGACCGCGCACGGCCTCGCTGCGCTCGTCGAAGCCGACCCGTCGGCCGACACGCAGCAACTCGGGCAGCGGATGGTGCGCTACCTCGTCCGCTCGCGCGAGGGCGGGCACTGGGCCTCGACCCAGGACAACGCGGCCGTGGTCGATGCCTTCGGGGCGTTCTTCGAAGCCTTCGAGGGCACCGCGCCGAACTTCACCGCCGAGGTCCAGGTCGCCGGGCAGCGCGTGCTGCGCGAGACGTTCCAGGGCCGCAGCCTCGACGTGCCCGAAGCAACGGTACCTGCCGGGAGCCTCCCCGACGCCGCGCCGGTCACGGTCTCAAAAAGCGGAACCGGGCAGGTCTACTATGCGCTCGCGCTGGAGACCTACACGACCGCGCCGCAGGACGCCCTGAGCAGCGGCCTTGCCGTGGAGCGCCGGATCGAACGGCTCGACGACCGGGGCGAGCCAACGGGCGGGCCTCTCGCCCGTTCAGCCACGCTCGACGCCGGGGCGCTCGTCCGCGTCACGCTCCGCCTCACCTCGCCGACCGCGCGCAGCTACGTCGTCCTCGACGACGCGCTCCCCGCGGGCCTCGAAGCCCTCAACGCGAGCTTCGAGACGACCGCGAGCAGCCTCGCCGACCAGACCGGCTCCGGCCCCTGGTGGGGCTCGTTCAACCACACCGAGGTCCGCGACGACCGCGTGCTCCTCTTTGCCGACTACCTCCGCGCGGGCGAGCACACCTACACCTACGTTGCCCGCGCCACCACGCCCGGCACCTTCGTCCACCCGCCCGCCCGCGCCGAGGCGATGTACCAACCCGAGACGCAGGGCCGCACGGCGACCGGCACGCTCACTGTTCGCGTCCCGGCTGCTACCACCGCGTTACGATAACTCCAGTCCTCAGCCGACCCGAGGGCCGGCTGCTACAACGACCCAGAGGACCCGGCGATGGTGGACTACATGATGTTTCAATCCTCAGCCGACCCGGGGGCCGGCTGCTACGTCCTGCATGAACCCGCTTAGCATCCGGGGGTCGTAGTTTCAATCCTCAGCCGACCTGGGGGCCGGCTGCTACCGCGGCGTCCTCGGTCTCGGCGAACGGCCCCTTCCCGAAGTTTCAATCCTCAGCCGACCTGGGGGCCGGCTGCTACCCTTCGTGTCTGGCATGATGATTCTCGGTTGGTGAGGTTTCAATCCTCAGCCGACCTGGGGGCCGGCTGCTACCAGACGACCGAACCATGCCTATCACGCACGAGTTTCAATCCTCAGCCGACCTGGGGGCCGGCTGCTACTCTGCTCGCCGTAGACCTTGGGGCGGACCTTGCCAGCGTTTCAATCCTCAGCCGACCTGGGGGCCGGCTGCTACCCGGGCGGCGGAGTGGACCAGCGTGGACGCGGTGTTTCAATCCTCAGCCGACCTGGGGGCCGGCTGCTACGTCGCCGCCGACAGGCCGTTCGCCGCCGCCGACGCCGGGTTTCAATCCTCAGCCGACCTGGGGGCCGGCTGCTACAGTAGTAGTGAGGGCCGGAGAGGTCTGCGCATAGGGGTTTCAATCCTCAGCCGACCTGGGGGCCGGCTGCTACTCGGGGACGGGACCTCGTCTACGAGGTCGAGCATGTTTCAATCCTCAGCCGACCTGGGGGCCGGCTGCTACCGGCACTACCTCCCGGAGGCCCGCATCGAGGACCCCGAGTTTCAATCCTCAGCCGACCTGGGGGCCGGCTGCTACAACAGCTCGACCGGGCGCGGATACCTTGGCAAGGCGTTTCAATCCTCAGCCGACCTGGGGGCCGGCTGCTACGCTTCGTCGCGGCGAGCGACAGCATCACGTTCGTGTTTCAATCCTCAGCCGACCTGGGGGCCGGCTGCTACATCGGCGCGGCGTAGTAGCCTACGGTGTCGCGCGGGTTTCAATCCTCAGCCGACCTGGGGGCCGGCTGCTACGTCGGGACGCTCGCGGTGCGGGGGTGCACGATCCTGACGGGGTTTCAATCCTCAGCCGACCTGGGGGCCGGCTGCTACCAGACGACCGAACCATGCCTATCACGCACGAGTTTCAATCCTCAGCCGACCTGGGGGCCGGCTGCTACTTTCGGTCTCCCGCGCCTCGGCGAGCGTAGACAGGTTTCAATCCTCAGCCGACCTGGGGGCCGGCTGCTACCAGGAGGTGTCGCAGCACGCGGTTCGCTGCTCGTTTCAATCCTCAGCCGACCTGGGGGCCGGCTGCTACCTCCGACCCGTTGACTTCAGCCTGTTAACTCCAACACGTTTCAATCCTCAGCCGACCTGGGGGCCGGCTGCTACATGGGGGCGGAGCCGATGCGATCATGCAGGCGGTCGATGTTTCAATCCTCAGCCGACCTGGGGGCCGGCTGCTACCCGCCTGGCGGACCGATGCCTACCGATCACAACGGAATACGTTTCAATCCTCAGTCGACCTGGGGGCCGGCTGCTACCGAGCTGGTCGGTGCAGGCTTCCCCGCCGACGCCGCCGTGTCAAACCACAGCCGACCGGGGGGCCGGCGGCGACCGGCAAGCGCCCCGGCACCAGACGATGAGGTCAGGGGGTGG
>JBCDKT010000074.1 GCA_038746285.1 Bacteroidota bacterium | reverse complement strand
GCGGGCCACGAGCGGCTGCGGAACTGACCGGCTGCGTCGCGCTGCATCGCCGAACCTCACGGTTCGCCTGGTGGGGTCGCTTCGCTCCCCGATGCTTTGCATTCACGCTCCTTGCCGGACCAGTTCCTCACTCGCTCTCGCTACACACGCTGAAAACCCGAACAGCTTCTCAGCGGCGCACACGGTGTCCTCTTCCGGCGCACAGGTGGTATGCTTCCAGCCCGTCCTCACCCCTCTTCCGATGGCCGGCCCCGACGCGCCCACTGCTTTTCTCCGGGCCGTCAGCTTCGAGACGCGACCGCAGGCGGCATCGTGGTGGCACTCGTGGTCGGGGGGATGGTGCTCACCGTCAGGCTGGCCGGGGCCGGCGAGGCGCAGCGCCTGCTCGGAGCTGACCTGCCCACGGCCCGGCTCCTCTGCTCCACGGTGATGACGGTCGGCGCGACGACGCTCGCGCTCCTCAGCCTCTCGACCGGCGACGACCACTCGCTCGGGAGCCTGAGCTAGCAAGGCGGCGCGTTGAGCCGTGTGGTGGCGGCGCTTCTGGGAACAGTGCGGCAGAGGGTTTACCGTGCCCGGACAAGGACGCCCCGCTTGTACGCCTGAGTGCACCCGTCCTCAATTGTGCTCTCGAAACCGCCTCTTAGGTACTCTGGAAGCCGATTCATGGCGGGGATGCAGTACCCAGGGTGGGACTCGAACCCACACAACCTTGCGGCCAACGGAGTTTGAGTCCGTCGCGTCTACCAATTCCGCCACCTGGGCAGGGGCGCGAAATATACGATCCCCCGGCCGGGCAGCACGGGCCGCCGCCACAGGCTCGGAGCCCACGCCGTAGTTTGAACTAACCTGTTACTACAACTTTCATAAATTTCTGAAACCAGCACCCGGCCGCTCCGTTTAGAGCAGCCCTCTAACGCGTCCTTACCCCCGCGCCGCGCATGGCTCGTCTCGCCTCCGTCCCACACCCCGCAGCCGCCGACGCGCGGACCCGGCTCGCGGAGGCCGTCGCAGCCCGTCTAGCCCAGAGCCAACCGGACGACGAGGACCGGGTAGAGCAGGTCGAAGTCGCCGTGGAGCCTTGCGACGCGCTGGGCTGGCTTGCAGCGCAGCCCCACGCGCCGAAGAGCTACTGGCGAAGCCGCGAGGACGGGGTGACCGTCGCGGGTGTGGGCGCGGCCGACCGGATCGGCGGGTCGATGGAGTCGGCGCTGGAGGCGCTCCAGCCCAAGCTCGGCGGGCTGCCTCCGTCGGTGCGCTACGTTGGGGGTCTGCGCTTCGACCCAGCGCGGGCGGCGGATCCGGAGTGGAAAGCGTTCGACGCGGCGCGGTTCGTCCTGCCCCGCGTTCAACTGACGGTCGCGGCAGACCGGGCGACGCTGGCGGCGCACCTCGTGCTGCCGCGCGACGCGCAGCGCTCGGGCCGGGTGATGGAGGAGATGGGGGCGCTCGAAGCGCCGGACGGCACCCGGCGCGACACGCTCCCCGCTCCAACGACCCGCACCGACGCGCCCGGCGAAACCGGGTGGCAGCAGGGCATAGCGTCGGTGTTGAAGGCCATCGACGACGAGGCGCTGGAGAAGGCGGTCCTCGCCCGGCGGGTGACGCTGGACTTCGAAGCCCCGCTCGACCCGCTCGTGCTCGCGCACCGGCTCTTCGCTGCGGCCCCGGCGTGTACGCACCTGCTCGTGCAGACCCGGCGCGGGCCGGCGTTCGTCGGGGCCTCGCCGGAGCGGCTGTTCCGGCGCAGCGGGGACCGGCTCTGGAGCGAGGCCGTGGCCGGGACGCGTCCGCGCAGCCCGTCGGCAGCGGCCGACCGGTCGCTGCGCGACGAACTGCTCCGAAGCGACAAGGACCAGCGCGAGCATGGGACGGTGCGCGACTACCTCCGCGCCGTGCTCGGCCCGTTCTGCACCTCGCTCGACCTCGACCCGGAGGCCTCCGAGATGCGGCTCGCGCGCGGGCGTCACCTCTACTCCGGCCTGCGCGCCAGGCTCCGGCCCGGCACGCGCTCGCTCGACCTCCTGCGTGCGCTCCACCCGACGCCGGCCGTCGGCGGCACCCCGACCGATGACGCGCTCCGCCTGATCCGGGCGCTGGAGCCGTTCGACCGGGGTTGGTACGCCGGGGCCGTCGGGTGGATTGGGCGCGACGAGGCTGAGTTCGCCGTCGGCATCCGGTCGGGACTCGTGGAGCCGGGCGAGGGCGGGGCGCGGCTGTCGCTCTATGCCGGGGCCGGCATCGTGCAGGGCTCCGACCCCGAGGCGGAGTGGGCCGAGGTCGAGGGCAAGCTGTCGCCGTTCCTCCACCTCTTCGCCCCGTCGCGATGACCGAGACGCCGATCCTGAACCGGCGCTGGGCCGACGCGCTCGTGGACGAGCTTGTCCGCGCCGGGGTCGGGCTGTTCGGCCTCGCCCCCGGCTCGCGCTCGACGCCGCTCGCGCTCGCCGTTGTCGCCTCGGGCGCGTCGCCTATCATCCACTTCGACGAGCGAGGCCTTGCGTTCTACGCCCTCGGCTGGGCGCGCGCCACGGGCCGCCCGGCCGCCGTCATCACGACGAGCGGTACGGCGGTCGCCAACCTCCTGCCCGCTGTCGTCGAGGCGTCGGTGGACACGGTGCCGCTCCTCATCCTCAGCGCCGACCGGCCGCCGGAGCTGCGCGAGACCGGAGCCAATCAGACGATCCGCCAGCCAGGAATCTTCGGCGACTACCCGCGCTGGTCCTTCGACCTCCCGGCGCCGACGCCTGCCATCGACCCGGCGTTTGTGCGGACGACGGCGGACCAGGCCGTGCACCGAGCGGTCGGTCGCCCGGCGGGGCCGGTCCACCTGAACTGCCCGTTCCGCGAGCCGCTCGCGGGCGACGCGCCGGCAGCGCCTTCGGCCAACGGCGAAGCGCGCTCGGCCCCGGCGACGCGGTACGCCGAGGCGGCACGGCTCGACCCGTCAGCGCTCACGAGCCTGGCAGACCGACTGCGGCAAGCAAAGCGCGGCCTCGTCGTGGCAGGGCGGTTGCGGACTCGAAGGGAAGGGGCGATGGCCGGTCTCCTTGCCGAGGCGCTCGGCTGGCCCCTCCTTGCCGACATAGCCTCGCAGGCTCGTCTCGGCGTCACGTCGATGATGTCGTGCGACGGGTTCGATCATGTGCTCGGCAGCGAGAGCTTCGCCACAGCGCACGCCCCGGATGCCGTCGTCTACCTCGGCAGCCGTGCTACCTCAAAACGGCTCGGGCAGTACCTCGCGCGGCACCGCCCCCCCACGTTCGTCGTTGTCCGCGACGACCCCTTTCGGTTTGACCCTCACCACCTCGTCACCCACCGCCTAGCAGCCGACGTATCTGAGTTCTGCAACGTGTTCGAAGACGGTACGAGCGCAGCGGACCCGGCATGGTTTGACGCATGGCGTACCGCGTCCGATGCCGCACTCGGAGTAATCGCAGAGCAGCTCGAGACGTCCATGGCGCTGTCAGAACCAGTCACAGCCCGGCTCGCTGTCGGCCACGCCGCGCATTCGAAGCACGGTCTTGTTCTCGCGGCGAGCATGCCTGTCCGTGACGCGGACAGCTTCGCGAGTCCCTGCGATGACGATCCGCCGCTCGTCGTCACGAATCGAGGGGCGAGCGGGATCGACGGGACCGTTGCGACGGCCGCCGGGGTGGCACGCGGTCTACGGGCTCCCGTCACCCTGCTCATCGGCGACCTGGCCCTCCTGCACGACCTGAACTCGCTCGCCCTCCTCAGCGACGGCCCGCCGGTCACGGTCGTCGCGGTCAACAACGACGGCGGAGGCATCTTCCACTTCCTCCCGGTTGCCGGGCAGACCGGCGCGTTCGAGCCGCTCTTCGGGACCCCGCACGGGCTCGGCTTCGAGCACGCCGCACGGATGTTTGGGCTGGGCTACCACCAGCCTAGCTCGCCCGTCGCCTTCGAGGCTGCGCTCGCCGAGCCCGGTCCGAAGCTCGTCGAGGTGCGGACCGAGCGCGCCGCGAACAAGGCGCTCCACGACGACCTCCTCGCCCGCGTCGCGGCGGCGGTGGAGGATACCATGACACGCTCAACTTGAGGTTTTCCGATGACGCTTCCTCACTCGATCACCGGTCCGGCCGGCGCGCCCGTCGTGCTCTTCCTGCACGGCTTCATGGGCAACGGCAGGGACTGGAGCGCGGTCGTGGACCGGCTCGCGGGCGACGTCCGCTGCCTTACGGTGGACCTGCCCGGGCACGGCGGGGCCGTCGGGCTGACGGAGGCGGCGTACACGTTCCCGGAGACGGCGGCGGCGCTCGCCGGCACGCTCGACGCGCTCGGCATCGGCCGGTGCCGCGTGGTGGGCTACTCGCTGGGCGGGCGGCTCGCGCTCTACTTCGCGCTGCGCCACCCCGGGCGCTGCACCCGCCTCGTGCTGGAGTCCGCCTCGCCGGGCCTGCGCACCCCGGCCGAGCGCGCCGAGCGGCGGCGGATCGACGCGTGGCGCGCCGAGACCCTGGCCGGCGACTTCGAGGGCTTCCTCGACCGGTGGTCCCGGATGCCGATCTTCCGGTCGCTCGGGGACGACGCGCGGGCGGCGTTCGTCGCCGCACGGCTCGGCAACGACCCGGCCGAACTGGCGCGCTCGCTTCGGGGCAGCGGGACCGGGCAGCAGCCCTCGCTGTGGGAGGCGCTCGGCGACCTCACGGTCCCCACCCTCGCCGTCGCCGGGGCCGCCGACCCCAAGTTCGCCGACCTCGCCTTTGCGATGTCCGTCGCTGGACCGACGGTCATTCCGATGCTAGTTTCCGCCGGCCACACGGTCCACGCCGAGCAGCCGCGCCTCTTCGCCGCCCTCGTCCGCGACTTCCTCCGCGACCCCGTCTCTGACCTTCACCCCGTCCTCGCTTAAATGTCCAAACCGCACCACAACACCGACCGCCCGACCGTCTCCGGCCCCTTCACCTGGGACGCCGCCGACGGCTACGCCGATGTCGTCTACGAGAAAGGCAGCGCCGGGACCGACACCGCCGGCATCGCCCGGATCACGATCGACCGGCCCGAGGTCCGCAACGCGTTCCGCCCGCAGACCGTGACCGAGATGATCCGCGCCATCGACGACGCGCGCGACGACCCGTCGGTCGGCGTGATCGTGCTGACGGGGGCGGGCGACCAGGCGTTCTGCTCCGGCGGCGACCAGCGCATCCGCGGCGAGCACGGGTACAAGGAGGCTGGCAGCGGGACGCAGCGGCTCAACGTGCTCGACTTCCAGACGCGGATTCGGAAGTGCCCGAAGCCGGTCATCGCGGCCGTCAACGGCTGGGCCGTCGGCGGCGGGCACGTCCTCCACGTCGTCTGCGACCTCTCGATTGCGAGCGACAACGCCCGGTTTATGCAGACCGGCCCGAAGGTCGGGAGCTTCGACGCGGGCTACGGGACGGCCCACCTCGCGCGGATCGTCGGGCAGAAGAAGGCGCGCGAGATCTGGTTCCTCTGCCGCCCGTACAGCGCGCAGGAGGCGCTCGACATGGGCCTCGTCAACACGGTCGTTCCACTGGAGAAGCTGGAGCACGAATACGTGCAGTGGAGCCGGGAGATACTCGCCAACTCGAACATCGCCATCCGCATGATCAAGGCCGCCGCGAACGCTGACGAGGACGGCGGTGCGGGCCTGCAAGAGTTGGCCGGCCACGCGACGATGCTGTTCTACATGACCCAGGAAGGGCAAGAGGGCCGCAACGCCTACCTCGACCGGCGGGCACCCGAGTTCGACAAGGACGGGTACAAGCCGTGAGTGTGGGAGGGTGAGCGTATGGAGGTGTGGGAGGACGAACCGCTACCGCCCGTAACCGGCACGTTCCGAACGTCGTGGCGCGGCGCGTACGCTGAATGGCTCGGACCGTTCGTGATTGGCTTAGCCATCGCTTCGGCGCTGGTCCTGTTCGACGGAGGCTCTACGAAGACCATGCTAGGCGTCACTGGATTCATGGCTGTCGCGGGGGCTGTGTTCATCGCCGTGCGCTACCGGCTGCTCGGCGTGCGCTCGGTTGAGGTCACGCCGGAGGCCGTCGTCGTCGAGCGGTTCGGACGCTCCGCCATCCGCATCGGGCGGGACGAACTGACCGAGGCGTGGATCGACGCGAAATGGCGGATCGCAGGCGGCGGGCAGCGCGTCACGGTCCGCGAGTACGGCTTCGCCGACGACGAGTGGCTCGACCTCTCGTTCGCGCTCCGCGCGTGGCAGGACGCCGGGCCGGTCGAGACGCTGCCGGGGGTGCTGGCTGGTCCAGCAGAAATCAGCGAGGCTCCCGAGGTTGTCGTGTACGAGCCGAAGCACAACCCGGCGCTGTGGTGGTGGGGACCGGCGTTTTATGCATTGCTCGCCACCGTCCCGCTGCTTGCCATGCTCGTGTCCTTGCTGGTCAATCGGGACTTGAACTGGTGGGAGCATCCTCTTCTCTTTGTCTCAGCGTTCTGCCTTCTCGTTGGAGGCGGCTTCTTCACCCTCTTCTTGTTTGGTTTGCCCCGCATCGTACGTCGAGCGACCTTCCTGCCTGAGCACCTCGTCGTCGAGCGGTATGTCGGCGAGCCACGCATCGTCCCCTACGGCGCCATCCTCGACCTCCACCGCAACCACCTCGTCACGGAGCAAGGTCGCTTTATGTTTGGCGAGCGCAACGCCGGGGCCTTCCACCGCCTCCTCGATCCGCATCTGGAAGACGGCCAGGTAAGCGGAGAAGCAGACCTGCGTAACTATCTAGAGGCGCGGAATGCGTTATATGGTTTGGGGGCTGGTTTCGTGCTCGGCTTCCTCGCGGCGTCTGTGTGGCCCGGCGGACTGGGGTGGTTCTGGCTATGCTTCTTCGGCAGCTTCGGGGCAGCCTGGCTGATCGCTCGCATCCAGACCCGGCGCGAGTTGAACCGAATCGCCGACTTATGACAACCTCTCCCACACCCCCACCCGCCCTCTCGCCCGTCCGCACATGGCTCCTCGCGGCGCGGCCGAAGACGCTGCCCGCCGCTGCGGCTCCGGTCGTCGTTGGGACGGCGATGGCGGTCGAGGCCGGGGCGTTCCACCTCGCCGCGGCGGTCTGCGCACTCCTCGGAGCGCTCTTCATTCAGATCGGCACCAACTACGCGAACGACTACCACGACTTCGTCCAGGGCGCGGACACGGCCGACCGGAAGGGGCCAGTGCGGGTGACGCAGGCCGGTCTCGCCTCGCCCGCCGCGACCAAGCGGGCGGCCCTCCTGGCGTTCGTACTCGCGGTCGCGGCCGGGACCTACCTGATGATCCGGGGCGGCTGGCCGATTGTCACGATTGGCGTGCTCTCGCTCGTCTGCGGCTGGCTCTACACGGCGGGGCGCTACTCGCTGGCCTACCTCGGGATCGCCGACCTCTTCGTGCTCGCGTTCTTCGGTCCGGTGGCCGTGGCGGGAACGTACTACGTCCAGGCCGTCGGCGATGCGGCGGCGCTCGGGCTGCTGCCGGTCGTGGTCGCGGCGGGCCTCGGGCCGGGGCTGTTGGCGACGGCGATCCTGCTCGTCAACAACATCCGCGACGTGGACGAGGACCGCGCAGCGGACAAGCGGACGCTCATCGTCCGCCTCGGTCGGGAGGTTGGGGTACGGCTCTACGCGCTGTGTGTCGCGGCGGCGGCGCTCGTGCCGGTGGCGCTGTGGCTCTGGACGCGGGAGCACGCGCTGTCGATGCTCGCGGCCACCGTGCTCCCGCTCGCTCTGCCTGCCGTTCGGCAGCTCCGCGAGGAGCGCGACGCGGTGCGGCTCAACCCGCTCCTCGGGGCGACCGCTCGCCTGCTGCTCATCTGGAGCGTGCTGTTCTCGGTGGGCTGGGTGCTGTCGTGAACAGGGCGCAGTATGCTGCGCCCCTACGCTTTTTCCACTGCTTTCCTCGTTTTCGATGCGCCTTTCGCTCCGCCGCTACCGCCTGCCGCTGACAGCCCCGCTCGTGCTGAAGAGCACGGAGCACGCCGAGCGCGAGGGGGTACTCATTCGGCTAGACGATGGTGAGGGGCATGTCGGGTGGGGCGATGTCGCGCCGCTGCCGGGGTTCAGCCCCGAGACGCTGGACGATGCCCTCGCGGACGTACGCCGGGCGACGGGCCTGTTGGCCGAGCACGGGCCGGGACCGGACTGGCTCGATCCCGAGGGTAGGTTTCACCGCGCCCTCGACGCGCTCGGCCTCAGCCCGTCGGCGCGGTTCGGGCTCGACCTCGCGGCGTTCGACCTCGCGGCGAAGCGGGCCGGCCGGACGCTCGCCCAGGCGATGCACCCCGATCCCGAGGTGACGGTGCCCATCAACGCGCTTCTCGTCGGCGAGCCGGACGCGGTGCTGAGCGACGCCGAGCGGCTGGTCGCGGCGGGCTACGGAACGCTCAAGCTGAAAGTCGGGCGCGGCGCCCTGGACCGGGAGATCGCGCTCGTCCGGGCCCTCAGCGAGCGGTACCCCAGCGTTGCCCTCCGGCTCGACGCCAACCAGGCGTGGGTGATGGACGAAGCCGTCCGCTTCGCCGAGGGCATCGCAGACTGCCCGCTCGACTACATCGAGGAGCCCCTCGCCGACCCGGCCGACCTGCCGGTCCTGTGGCACGACACCGGCCTGCCCGTCGCGCTCGACGAATCGCTCGCGGGCACCGACCCGGGGGACCTCCAGGGCAAGGGCTGGGCGACGGCAGCGGTGCTCAAGCCGACGCTGCTCGGCGGCGTGGCACGCGTGCTCCGGTTCGGCGCGGCAGCGCGGGCGCTCGGCATCCGGCCCGTCCTGAGCGGCATGTTCGAGAGCGGCGTAGCGGTGCGGGGGCACGTCGCCCTCGCCGCGGCCACCGGCGGTGCGCCCGCCGGCCTAGACCCCTACAGCCGGCTCGCCGCCGACGTACTCCGGCCCCGCCTCGCGCTCGGCCGGCCGACCCTCGACGTGCCGTCGTTCTTCCGCGCGGAGCACACCGTGGAGATTGGCGAATGACCTCAGCCGCGCTCCCCGACCCGGTTTGGGCGGCCGCTCGGACGCGCCCCGACGCCCCAGCCGTCATCACACTGGAGAAGGCACTCACGTATGCGGAGCTAGACCGGCGCATCGAAGAGACCGTGCAATGGCTCCGCGACCCGGGCTTCCGCGGGTTTCGTGACCGGTTCGCGCTCTACCGTCCGGCCGACGCGGACTCGATCGTTTTCCTTCTCGCCGCCTTCCGCACCGGACGCGTCGTGTGCCCGATCAGCACGCGGCTGCCGCCTGCCGCCGTCCCGGACCTGCTCAAGCAGGTGGGCGTGCAGGCACTCGTCGCAGCGCCGGACGCCGCGTGGGACGGCCTCACCGTCCTCGATCCTGCTGACGCCGACCGTCCGCTGTCCCGGTCGGCACCGAAGGCGCCGCAGCGAGACGCGCCGTGGAAACTCACCGATCCGGCGACGCTCGTCTTCACCTCGGGGAGCACCGGCACGCCGAAGGTCGCGCTCCACACGCTCGGTGCCCACGTTGCGAGCGCGGAAGGGTCAGTGGCGTTCTTCGGCCTCGGGCCAGGCGACCGGTGGCTGCTAAACCTACCGCTCTACCACGTCGGCGGGCTCGCCGTGCTCGTGCGCTGCGTGCTCGCCGGGGCGGCGGTCGTGCTCCCGGAGGCTAGGACCTCCGTCGAGGAGACGGTGCGGGCCCACGGCGTTACCCACCTCTCGCTGGTCGCCACGCAACTGCTCCGCGTACTCCAGGGCAACGATCCGGAGGCACTCGCGGGTACGAACGCTGTCCTCCTCGGCGGCAGCGCGGTTCCGCCCGGCCTGCTCGCCGAAGCGCACGCGCTCGGTCTGCCGGTCCACGCGTCGTACGGCCTGACCGAGATGGCCTCGACTGTCACTGCCACGCCGCCCGGCGCGTCGCTCGGCGCGCTCGGCACGTCGGGCGTCGTGCTCCCAAACCGCGAGGTACAGATCGCTGACGACGGCGAGATTCTCGTGCGCGGCGCGACACTCTTCACGGGCTACGTCGAAGCCGAGGCAACGCACCGACCAGCGCGCGCGGGCTGGTTTCAGACGGGCGACCTCGGAAGGTGGACCGAGGTCGACGGGCAGCGGATGCTGCAGGTGGTCGGGCGGAAGGACCACCTGTTCATCTCGGGCGGCGAGAACGTGCAGCCCGAGGAGATCGAGGCGGCGCTCGGGCAGATCGAGGGGGTGCGGCGGGCCGTCGTCGTGCCGGCCGCCGACGCCGAGTTCGGGCAGCGGCCCGTCGCGTTCGTCGACGCCGAGCGGTGGACCCCTGAGGCGTGGCGCGACGGGCTCGCCGGCACCCTGGCCCGGTTCAAGATTCCCGACGCGTTCCACCCGTGGCCGGACGAGGCCGAGACAGGCATGAAGGTCAACAGAACAGCCATGCGCGAGCGGGCTGCGCGACTTCAGTCTCTGCCGAGCGACCACGACCGGTAGCTCTCGGTCACGGTCATCGTCCCGTCAGGGAAGCGGACTACCTGGTCGCGGCGCACCGGCAGCCCGGTCGCGGCGTCGAGCCAGAGCGTTGCTGTGCCCGCTTCGGTGCCGCTGACGCGGAGGTCAAAGCGGAGTCCCTGCACGGCTCGCCCGTCAATGGTGCGGCGGGTACCCCACGCGGCACCGTGCACGATCACCCACTGGGCGACCCCGCCCTCGGCGCGGTCCGGCGGCTGGGCCGCAGTGAGGCGGGCGAGGTTGTGGAGCAGCCCCATCCGCGTAAAGCCTAGGGCGAGCGCCTCGCGTAGCGCTGGAGGCCGCTCCGTCTCCGCGACGAGCGAATCGCCGCGCGAGAGGCGCATCGCGTCGTTTCCCGCGCGCAGCCGGACGCGCGCTTCGTCGCCTTCGAACGTGCCGAGCGCGAACAGGTGCGTCTGCGGGGCCGGGTAGAAGTCCTCCACATCGAGCCACAGCCCGCCTTTCAGGTCGGTCTCGGACATACCGGTCGCGGTAATGTGAAAGAAGCTGAGGCTGACGGACTCTGCGCCGAGCAGCCGGGCTTCGAGGGCCGGAAGTACGTCTGCTGCATCTGCCGGAAGCGGCGAGCGCGTGGCTGCACAGCCCGAGAGAAGGAGGAGGGAGAGAAGCGCGACGGCCCTCATGCCTCCTGCTTCGCGTAGGCGTCGAGGAAGCGGATCGAAGCCTCGATGCCCTGGTGGAAGCGGTCGAGGCCGAAGCGCTCGTTGGGGCTGTGGATCGAGTCGGAGTCAAGGCCGAAGCCCATCAGCACGGTGTCGAGGCCGAGGATCTTCTTGAAGTCGGCGACGACGGGGATCGACCCGCCCTCGCGCGTGAAGTGGGGCCGCTGCCCGAAGACGCCCTCGAGCGCCGCCGCGGCGGCCTGCATCGCCGGGGCCGAGGTGTCGACGATCGCGCCGTGCCCGCCGTGGAGGTCGCGGAAGTCGAGCGTCATCGTCTCCGGGACGTGGGCCTCGAAGTGGCGGCGGAGCTTCTCCGTGATCTCGTCCGGGTCCTGGTCCGGGACGAGGCGGCACGAGATCTTGGCCGTCGCCTTCGACGGGAGGACCGTCTTCGCGCCTTTGCCGGTGTAGCCGCCCCAGATGCCGTTCACGTCGAGCGTCGGGCGGCCGGAGGTGCCTTCGAGCGCGGTGTAGCCGGCCTCGCTCTTGGTCGCCTTGACGCCGGCCTCGGCCATCCACGCCTCCAGGTCGAACGGCAGCGCCTTGTAGGCCTCGCGCTCCTCGGCGCTCAGGTCGCGGACGTTGTCGTAGAACCCCTCGACGGTGACGCGGTGGTCGCCGTCGTGGAGGTCGGCGATCATGCGGGCAAGGGCGTTGACCGGGTTCTCGACGCCGCCGCCGTAGACGCCGGAGTGGAGGTCTTTGCTCGGGCCGGTGAGTTCGACCTCGACGTAGGCCAGCCCGCGCAGGCCGTAGGCGATCGACGGCACGCCGGGCGCGAAGAGCGACGTGTCGGAGACGAGCACCACGTCGGCCGCGAGGAGGTCCTGGTGCTGCTCGATGAACGGCGCGAGGTGGACCGACCCGCTCTCCTCCTCGCCCTCGATCATCATCTTGAGGTTCACCGGCAGGTCGGTCCCGCTCTGGAGGTAGGCCTCGACCGACTTGACGTGCATGAACGCCTGCCCCTTGTCGTCGGCCGAGCCGCGCGCGACGAGGTCGCCGTCTTTGACGACCGGCTCGAACGGGGGCGAGTGCCACAGGTCGAGCGGGTCCGGCGGCTGCACGTCGTAGTGCCCGTAGACCAGGACCGTCGGCGCGCTGTCCGAGACGTGGTGCTCGGCGTAGACAATCGGGTGCCCGGGGCTCGCCGGCGAGCCCGTCTCCATCACCTCGACTTTCTGCATCCCGATGCGCTTGAGGTCGCCGGCGAGCCAGTCGGCGGCGCGGCGCGTCTCGGCGTTGTAGGCGGGGTCGGTGGAGATCGAGGGGATGCGGAGCCAGTCGGTGAGTTGGTCGACGAACGTGTCGGCGTGGTCCTGGGCGTAGGCGAGGGCGGCGTTCATGGGGCTATGGGCTTTTTGCTGGTCGCTGTTGGCTGGAAGACGCAGAGCTAATAGCCAACCGCTACGGGCCAGCAGCCTTCCTCGCCACCAAAATAAGCCGGGGCGAGGCCTCGGAGTACGGGCCTCCGGCGTAGTCGCCGAACGTGGCCGCGAGGTCCAGCCCGGCGGCGGCGTACATCCGGCGGAAGTCGGCGGCACCGAGGAGGCGAACGGACTCGGCGAAGGTGTGGGTGTTGCCGCTCCGGTGGAGGGTGATCTCCTTGTTGACGCGCGGCCCGCCTGGTCCGGCCTCGATCCGGCGGCGCTGCACGATGCGCACCGGTTGCCCGTCCGGCCCCTCGACCGTCCGCTCGTCTTCGGCGACGAGGTGCGCGGCGAGGTAGGGCGCGCTCAGGAAGTCCTGCACGAACCAGCCGCCCGGCCGGAGCGCCCGCGCCACGCCGTCGATGACCCGCTGGTGGTCGGACTCGGCGTCGAAATAGCCGAACGAGGTAAACAGGTTGACCGCCCCGTCGAAGGCGGCCTCGAACGGGAGCGCGCGCATGTCGGCCTGCTGGAAGGTGACCGACAGCCCTTCGCGCGCGGCGCGGCGGCGGGCCGAGCGGAGCGCGTTCTCGGAGAGGTCCACGCCGGTCACGTCGTAGCCCCGCGCGGCGAGGATGCGCGAGTGCCGCCCCCGCCCGCAGGCCACGTCGAGCACGCGCGCGCCGGGTGTGGGCTGGGCGGTCCGCTCGATCAGGTCCGCGAGGCGGCGCGCTTCGGAGAGGTCGCGCTGGTCGTAGACCAGTTCGTAGGCGTCGGAGTCGAACCAGTCCTCGTACCAGGCCATGCCGAGCGTCGGGTTGCGAATGGCGAGGGACGAGTGAGGGTCTCGCGTGTTGTCAGCCTGCCACCGGGTCGGCGAGGAACGGGGCGAGGACGTCGTCCACGGCATGCGTTCGGTCGAACCAGGCGAGCACGCGGTCGATCACGCCGTCGAGGAGCGCGTCCGGGCACGAGGCCCCGGCGGTGAGCAGGATGTCGACGGGGCGCTCGGCGGCGAGGTCCCACGGGAACCAGCCGTCGGTCTCGACCTCGGCGTGGGCGTGGAGGTCGAAGTGGCGGATGCGGTCGCGCTCGACGCCCTCGGGGCCCTCGACGAAGAACGCGGGCATGTGCTCCTCGCACAGCTCGACGAGGTGGCTCGTGTTGGACGAGTTGTAGCCGCCGACGACGACGGCGAGGTCGGCCCCGGACTCGATCAGGGTGTAGGTCGCGTCCTGGTTCTCCTTCGTCGCGTAGCAGAGCGTGTCCGAGGTGTCGGCGAAGTGGTCGCCCACGGCCTCCTCGCCGTAGCGGTCGACGATCGCGACGCGGAGGAGGTCGGCGATGGCCTGGGTCTCGGTGGCGAGCATCGTGGTCTGGTTGACCACACCGATGCGGACGAGGTCGCGCTCGGGGTCGAAGCCCTCGGAGTAGCGGTCGGCGAAGCGCTCGAAGAAGAACGCCGCGTCCTGCTCGCCCCGGACGACAGCGGCGAGGTCCTCGGCCTCGTCCAGGTCGCGCACGACGACGACCGGGGCCTCGGCCTTGGCGTGCGAGATCGTGGCGCGCGTCTCCTCGTGGTAGCGCTTGCCGTGGACGACGATCGCGTACTCCTTGCGGGCGATCTGGTCGCTCCGCTTCCAGACCTTCTTGACGAACGGGCAGGTGGTGTTGTAGGCCTCGGTCGAGACGCCCTGTGCCTGGAGGTCGGCCTCGATCTCGCGCGTCGTCCCGAAGGCGGGGATGATGACGAGGTCGTCCGGCCCGAGCGAGTCGAACGGGATGAGCTGCTCGCCGGAGGTGGTGCGGAGGAAGCGGATGCCGCGCCCGAGCAGGTCCTCGTTGACGTGCGGGTTGTGGATCATCTCGGAGAGCAGGAAGATGCGCCCGGCGGCGGCCTTGTCGGGGTGCTCGTCGAGGGCGCGGTAGGCGATCTCGATGGCGTTCTCGACGCCGTAGCAGAACCCGAAGTGGCGGGCGATCTTGAAGCGCACCGGCCCGAAGTCGAGCACGCTCGGGGCGAGGTCGCGCTTGCGGGGGTCGGCCTCGCGGCGGGCGGTCTTGACCGTCGAGATGATGGGGCTCTTGTAAAAGTCGGGGACTTCGAACTGGCGCATGAGGGCGGCTCCGGTCGGGCAGAACGGCCATGATACGTGGCGGCCGGCCGCCGGTTCGTGAAAGAGGCGTGACCCGCCGGAACAGCTCTCGGCGCGGCGCAGCTTCCGGCGGGCGTCTACCTCGCCCGGGCGACGAGCGGCCTAGCCCGTCAGGTGCAGCCGCTGACTGTTTTCCGCTAGAGCCTGTTAGCAACTTGACCTCCTCAGACAGCGCAGAAACGCCGTTCTGATGTCACAAGCCCCGAAACCGAGTCATTCCCGACCCAGATCGGGAATCCATGCAGCGTCGGCACGCGGTGCCATCGTGGCGTGGATTC
>JBCDKT010000073.1 GCA_038746285.1 Bacteroidota bacterium | reverse complement strand
GTCTCGACCGTCTTCCGACTCAGGTTCAGGCGCTCGGCGATCTCCTCGGTCGGCTTGCCCTGGCCCAGCATCTGGAAGACCGCCATCTCGCGGTCGGTCAGGTCCTCCAGCCCCGGCGTCGACTCCCCGAGCCTGGCCGCGCCGGTGTGCCCGGCCGCCACCTTGGACAGGATGCGGCTGGCCGCCCGGCGGTTGAGGTAGATCTCGCCGGAGGCGGCGCAGCGGATGGCCTCGGCGACGCTCTGGGTGGGCTCGCTCTTCATGACGTAGCCCCGGGCACCGGCGCGGATGGCGCGCTCGGCGTAGACCTCCTCGTCGTACATCGAGAAGACGACGACTTCGAGGCGTCGGTGCTGGGCGCGGAGGTTCTGCACGAGGTCGAGGCCGTGGGCGTCGCCGAGGGAGATGTCGATGACGGCGACGTCGGGCTGTGCGTCGCGCACGAGGTCGAAGGCGTCGCGTGCGGAGCCTGCGAGTCCGCAGAGTTGGAGTCCGGGCTGGGCGCGGATGGTGTCGGCGATGGCCTCGCGGATGGCGGGGTGGTCGTCGACCACGACGACCCGGATCGGGGCCGGCGCAGGCGGTGCGTCGGGGGGAGACGTAGAGGTGCTCGAGTTCATGCCGTTAGCTGTGGGCGCTGGCGGCGACGCACGATGGTACGAGGGCGTGGAAGCAGGGACTGAGTCGCATCGGGTCAACAACCATGCCCGGACGCAATACCGCACCGAGATGGGTAGAAGGGGCAGCAGGGAAAGGCAGCGGGAAGATAGAGACAGCAGCAGCAGTTCAGGCCACAGGTGCCGTCTCCGCCGGCAGCTCGACCCGAACCAGGGTGCCGACCTCCAGCTCGGAATCTATGGTTAGAGCGGCGCGGATGCTGCTAGCCCGCCGCTTCATGCTGTAGAGCCCGAGCGAGCGTCTCGTCTTGCGCTCCTCGTCGAACCCCTGTCCGTCGTCCTCCACTTCGAGGGTCACCGTGTCGTCCTCGCGCGTGAGACGGATCCAGACATGCTCGGGCTCTGCGTGCTTCAAGGCGTTGTTGACGGCCTCCTGCGCAATCCGGTAGAGCTGGAGCTGGGTCTCGTAGTCTACCACATCGGCCCCGCCGTGGTGCGTGAAGGAGCAGCGAGCGTCGGAGATGGCGTCCATTGTGGCGCAGAGGCCCTGCAAGGCGGATCCGATGCCTTCCTGGTACAACTGGGGCGGGACCAGCCCCCGGCAGATCTCGCGTACGCGCTGCAGGGCATCCTCGGCGAAGGCCGTCACCTTGCGCGTCGCGGCGAAGCCGTCGTCGTCCGGCGCGAAGTAGCGGTGCCCGAGGTTCTCGCTCAGCATCCGGATGCCCGTCAGGAGCTGGCCGACGCTGTCGTGGAGGTCGCGCCCGATGCGCTCCTGCTGTTCTTCGAGCACCGCCACCATGCGGCGCTCCATCTCAACGCGCGCCGAGACCTCGACGCAGCTTCCCCAGATGCGGACGAGCGCGCCGCGCTCGATGCGCCCGACAGCGTTGAGGGAGAAGTGGCGGGTGGCCTGCCCAGCGGCCGGGACGGACAGTTCGTAGTTGTAGAGCCGGTAGCCGTCCTCGACAAACGCTTCGAGGAGCTTGCTGCCGAGCGCCGGGACGAGGAGGCGTACCGGTTTGCCGACAACAGCTTCGGTGCGCGTGGCCCCGAGGAGCCGGGTCATCATCGTGTTGCACTCGGCGAGGTAGCCGTGCTGGAGGATCTGCTCCGCCTGGAGCGCCGGGAAGGCCAGGGCCGGGACCGGCTTTGCGATGTCGATGCGCCAGACGCCTTCGGAGATGGTCTGGACGAACGTGCGGTAGCGCTCCTCGCTCCGCTTGCGGTCGGTGATGTCGCGCATCACCATCTGCACCGCTTCGAGCCCGTGGAAACGCACCGCGACGGCGACCGTCTCGACCGTCCGCTCAGTCCCGTCGAGCCGGACGATCTCGTGCTCGAGCGGCGTCCGCGTGGACCCCTCGACCTGCTGCAAGTCCATGAGGTCGATCTGGTCGGCCGGTAGGAAGTCGCGCAGCGCGTAGTTCTGGAGCGCCCTCAGGTCGTCGATGCCGAGCAGGCGGGCGCAGGCCTCGTTGGCGTAGAGGATGTTCCCGGCGGCCGTGACGAGGATCGGCTCGGGGTTGAACTCGACGAACTTGCGCCAGCGCTCCTCGCTCTCCTGGAGCGCGCGCTCGGCGTCGCGGCGGCTGAGGTAGCCTGCGAGGAGGTCGCCGAAGACCGAGAGGACGCGCCCGTGCTCGCGCAGCGCCTCGCTGGGGAGGGCGGCGTGCTCGATGCCGAGGTAGCCGACGAACCGGTCCTGCTTCGACAAGAGCGGAATGGCGACGCCGGCAGGCTCGCGGCCCTCGGTGCCGGCGTGGACGGGCTGGTCGCGCACGGCGTGTGGCTGGGCGTTGGCCAGCAGCCGCAGCGTCGGGCTGGCCGAATCGATGTCGCCGCCGAAGAGCGACTGCTCGCTGGAGGCCCCGTCGCGGTGCCAGCGCGTCATCGTGCCGAGCGGCGCTTTGGCACCGTCGAGCGCGCCGCTCTCGTCGGGGATCGTGACGAGGTAGGCGCACTCGGCCCCGAGCGCTTCGCCCAGGATGCGGAGTACGTCCCGCAGGTCGGCCTCGCCGGAGGAGACCAGCATATGCGAGACGCTCGCGAGCGCCTGCTCGATCACCGAGCGCTGCTCGAAGGGTTCGGGGGACATGGGAAACGGTAGGGGAAGGCGTTAGCACCGGAGGATACGGAATGGACTCGCCGGACGACAGGGCACCGACTAACCCCCGCCCGGATCAACCGGCTCCGTCGCCCGAGGTCTCGAGCTCCGCGATCCGCAGCGGGCTGGCGTCGATGAACGCGTCGCGGGCCGCCTCGGCGACCTTGTTTGTGCTGTAGGCGTCCGACGCGCCGCCGAGCACGCCGCCAACGAGCGGAAGGCTGCGGCGCGGAAACTGCCGCGTGACGACGTTCGTGACGCCCCACCGCCCCGCTCGCACAGCGAGGCCGACCGTGCTCTCGGCCAGAAACCGGATGCCCCGCTCGGCCAGCTTCACCGCCGAGCGGTCGATGACCTCGACAGCCTCGTCCTCCTCCGTCGCCTCCTCGGTGCCGCGCCCGAGCAGGCAGCCGATGGCGCGCTCGCGGACTGCCTTGTCGTGCGGGTCGTGCCCGCCCATGAACGCGGTGGCCGCGGCGAGGTGGAGCTGAACCAGCGCCACGCCCGCGAGGTTGGTCGGTAGCGTGACGGGGAGCATCAGGAAGCCGGGCAGCCCACACACGAAGCCGGTGCTGGCGCAGAGCATCGTGTGGGTCTTGCCCATCTCCTCGGCGCGCTCGGTGAGCGTGCCGGGGCCGGAGAGAAACCGCGCCGCCGTCTCGGCGGGCGTGCCGAGCACGGGGAGGCCACCTACGGCGCGGTTGTAGAGCAGGCGGAGGATGTGAGAGCGCATCGTGGGGAGAGTGGGGAGAGTGGGGAGAGTCAAGAAAAGACTACCAAGTTACCGAGGCCGTCGCGCTCCGCGCCAACGGTCTACCGTCCTCTGTCCACCGTTTCACCGTCTTCCACCTGCCGTCCTCAGGCCGGAATGTAGCGGTCGAGGTAGGCTTCGATCTCGCCGCGGATCCGGTGGCGCATCGGGCGCAGCACGAGGCCGAGCTTGACGAGCACGCGCACCGCGTCGTCGCCAGCGAGGAACTGTGCGTCGAAGCCGGCCCCGCGCGCCACGAGCGTGTCCCCCTCCCAGTGCGTGCGGAACGGAAACGCGCCCCGCAACTCAGCGGCCACTTCCTCGGCGGCATGGCGTGCCCCGTTGAGGCCGAGAGCGTGGGGCCGGGTCACGTCGATGTGGGCCATGGCGATGCGGAGGTTAGCAGCCGAGCCAGACGAGGAGCGCCGGGAGGCTGAGCCAGAGCAGGCCCTTGATGAGGAAGAAGAGAAACCCGGCTACGCCGAAGCGCTTGATCCACGTCGTAGCTTTGCGGTCGGGCGGCGGAACGGTCTCGGACATGGCGGCGGATAAGTAGTCCGGTTCCAACGCCCCGAGCCGCCCGGTGATTCCACGCGACTATGATCGAACCCTTCCTCGGCACCCACCCTCACCTCGGAGGCGACAACTTCGTCGCGCCGACGGCCGCCGTCATCGGCGACGTCACGCTCGACCGCGGCACGAGCATCTGGCACGGGGCCAGCCTCCGCGGCGACGTGCATTTCATCCGCATCGGGGCCGGGTCGAACGTCCAGGACAACGCCACGGTCCACGTCAGCCGGGGGACGCATCCTGCTGTCATCGGCGGCGGCGTCACCATCGGACACAACGCGGTGGTCCACGGCTGCACGGTCGAAGACGACTGCTTGATCGGGATGGGTGCTATCGTGCTCGACGGAGCCCACGTCGGCACAGGCAGCCTCGTCGGAGCCGGGGCGCTTGTGACAGGCAACACGATCGTTCCGCCGCGCTCGCTCGTGCTCGGGTCCCCAGCGAAGGTGGTGCGCTCGCTCGCCGACGGCGAGGTCGAGACGATCCGGGCCAACGCCGCGCACTACGTCCGCATGAGCGCGATGTACCGGGGCGAGGTCACGCCGGAGGTCAACCCGTTCTACGAGCGGTCAGGGAACAGGCTGGGATCTACGTCCCGCTCCTGACGCAGCACGCGGGCGACCAGAACGGCGTCTCCATCCTCGGGCGTGACATAGTAGAACACGGTCACCTTGAGTCGCTTGATCGGAAAACTCCGAAGGTTTTCCGAGAGATCGCCCCGCTCGCGCCCCATGTTCGGAAAGACCGAAAGCTGTTCGAAGGCATCTGTGAGTGCGTCGATGAAACGGTCAGACGCCTTGTCGCTGTAGTCGCTCAAGTGGCCCAAGAGACCGAGAATGTCGTCCTGCGCCGGGCTCAGCAGGTCGTAGTGCCTCATGCTAGACTACGATGGAGTCTGGACCTCCAGGCGGAGGCCGCTCCCCGCGCTCGACCTCCGCTCTGAGTTCGGCCATGCGCTGCCGCGCTTTCTCCTTCAGTGCCTCGCGTGTGAACCTCACGGGCCGACCGCTGTCGAGCGCCTCCTGGAGGAGCCCACGCAGCGCTTCAGTCTTTCCCTCCTGCTCTTCGAGCAGCCGGAGGCCGGTGCGGACGACCTCGGAGGCGGAGTTGTAGCGGCCCGACTTGACGAGGGCGCGCGTGAAGCGCTCCAGTTCGGGAGTCAAGGAGACGTTCATCAAGGCAACGGATAGAATGGATGATCTCGAATGTCAATCCTTGTTATCAAGTTCCGGTGGCGTCTAGTCGTGAAGCCCCGGCGAATGCCGTTATGCCGACCTCGTGCGGCGTAACCGGCCGCCTTGCGCATGCGTAGCGCAGGCTGTATCATCTTCCACTCATCTGTGGGGAGGTGCGCCATGACTGACGTGTATTGGATCTGTCTGTTCGGAGGACTCGTATTCACCGTCCTCACCCTCCTCTTCGGTGACCTCCTCGACGGACTCGACTTCGACGGGCTCGGCGACGTTCTCGACCCGCTCTCGTTTGTCGGCGGGCTGACGGCGTTCGGCGGGGCGGGTGTGGTGCTCGGGGAGATGACGGCCCTCGCCACGGTCCCGGCAGCGGTGCTCGCCGCGTGCATCGGCGTCGGCCTCGCGCTCGGGATGCACTTCGTCTACGTCAAGCCGATGAAGCGGAGCGAGAACTCGACCGGCTTCTCGATGCGGGAGTACCACGGCAAGCTCGGCGAGGTCATCACGGCGATCCCGGCCGAAGGCTTCGGCGAGGTGCTCGTCACGATGGGCGCGTCGAACACCTTCCAGACGGCCAGCTCGTTCAACGGCACCGAGATTCCGCGCGGCACCCGCATCGTCGTCGTTGAGGTGCGCGGCGGTGATCTTCTGGTGACGCCGTTCGACGAGTTGACGCCCGTCGACGGGGTGCCGATACCCGACGCGCCGGCGCGCTTGCCTTCTTGACCGTTGCGTTCGTGCGGGCGACCAGCCGGTCGCCCCTACGCCTGCCTCAGACATTCGCTCATTCAACCGGAGACTGCTATGGACCTCTTCCTGACCCCAGGCATGACCGCCATCGTCCTTGTGGTCGTCGTCCTTGTTCTGCTCGTCATGATGCTGGCCTCGCGCTACAAGACCGTCAGCCCGGACGAGGCCATGATTATCACCGGCGCGGCGATGGGCGGCAAGAACGTCCTCACCGACGAGTCCGGGCGCCGCGTCAAGATCGTGCGCGGCGGCGGGGCGTTCATCGTGCCGATCGTGCAGCAGCGCGAACTCCTCTCGCTGCTCTCGCACAAGCTCGACGTCTCGACGCCCGAGGTCTACACCGTCCAGGGCGTGCCCGTCATGACCGACGGCGTCGCCGTCATCAAGGTCGGCAGTTCGGTTGAAGACGTGGCGACGGCGGCGGAGCAGTTTCTCGGCAAGCCCGACGAGGCGCTCCGGGCCGAGGCGCGCGAGGTCTTGGAGGGCCACCTCCGCGCGATCCTCGGGACGCTGACCGTGGAGGAGGTCTACCGCAACCGCGACAAGTTCGCCCAAGAGGTCCAGGAGGTCGCCGCCCGCGATCTGAAGAAGATGGGCCTCCAGATCGTTAGCTTCACGATCAAGGACGTGCGCGACAAGAACGGGTACCTCGAAGCGCTCGGCCGGCCCCGCATCGCGGCGGTCAAGCGCGATGCCGACATCGCCGAGGCCGAGGCGGTGCGCGACGCTCGGATCAAAAAGGCCGAGGCCGACGAGAACGGGAAGAAGGCCGAGCTCGTCCGCGACACGAACGTGGCCGAGGCGACGAAGGAGAAGGAGCTGAAGGTGGCCTCGTTCAAGCAGGAGCAGGACACCGCCAGCGCCGCCGCCGACCTCGCCTACGCCGTGCAGGAGGCGTCGAGCCAGCGCCAGGTCGTGGAGGAGCAGATGCAGGTCGAGCTCGTCCGCAAGCAGCGCGAGGTGGAACTCGAGACGCTCGAGATCGAGCGCCGCGAGCGGGAGTACGACGCCGAGGTCAAGAAGAAGGCCGACGCCGACCGCTACCGCGTCGAGCAGGCCGCCGAGGCCGCCAAGAACCAGCGCATCCGCGAGGCCGAGGCGCAGCAGTTCGCCATCGAGGCCGAGGCGAAGGCCCGCGCCGAGGGGACCCGCGCCGAAGGCTCGGCCGAGGCCGAGGTCATCCGGGCGAAGGGCCTCGCCGAAGCCGAAGCCAAAGAGAAGCTCGCCGAGGCGTTCGAGAAGTACGGCGAGGCCGCCGTGCTCGACATCATCGCGACCATGCTCCCCGACTTCGCCGGCCGCGTCGCCGCCCCGATGGGCAACATCGACAAGATCTCCGTCGTGGACACCGGCGGCGGGCAGGGCGCGGGCCGCGTCGCGGGCTACGTCACCGAACTGATGGCCTCCTCGAACGAGATGCTCGGCAACGTGGCGGGCGTGGACCTCAACGCGCTCGCCAAGCGTCTCACCGGCAGCGACGCGCCGAGCGAGCCGCCGCGCTTGGTCCCGCCGAAGTCCGGCGATGGGGCGGCGGCCGATGACGAGGCGTGAGCGCGCCGACCGTGCTCGTGCTGATGGGCGTCTCGGGCGTCGGCAAGACGACCGTCGGGCAGCACCTGGCTGCGTGCCTCGGCTGGGCCTTCGCCGACGCCGACGCCCTGCACCCGCCCGAGAACGTGGCGAAGATGCAGCGCGGCGAGGGGCTGACCGACGCCGACCGGGCCCCGTGGCTGCGCGCCGTCCGCACCCTCATCGACGAGTGCATCGCGGCGGAGCTGCCAACGGTGCTCGCCTGCTCGGCGCTCAAGCGGGCTTACCGCGATCAGCTACGCCGCGACGATGACTGCGTCGCCGTCGTGTGGCTGGACGCTCCGCACGCCGCTCTCGCCGAGCGCCTGGCCCGGCGGCCGGGACATTTCGCCGGGCCGGACCTGCTCCCCAGTCAGTTCGCGGCGCTGGAGCCGCCATCGCCCTCCGAGGCCGTCCGGGTTCGCAGCGAGGGATGCGCGGAGGACACGGCCTGGGAGATAGTGAAGATGCTCGGACTACGGCACGGACCGCGCGCGCGGCACTGCCCGTAGCCGAATGCGGGGTTAGCTTAGCCCCAGCGCTCCGAGCGCCACAGGCCGTCTTCTTCCGACACGCTATACTCCATGCATCGTCTTCTCTCTCCGTCAGCGTCTTTTGGTGCTCTAACGCTCCTCGCGCTAGCCGCGCCCGTGGCTGCGCAGGACATCTTAGACGCCGACACCTACCAACTCATCGAGAGCGTCGGGTGGAACGGGTTCACGGACTACCGCTTTCTCGGGCACGCCGTGCTCGTGCTGATCCTGGCGACCGTCCTCGGCGCGCTCATCGCCTACCACCCCCGGACGCTCAAGCGCGTCGACACGCTCGACGAGGCCGAGGCTCCGAAGGTCTACATCACTTACGCTGTCGTCGGGGCCGTCATCGGGCTGATGGTGGTGCAGTACGGGCTCGTCGTCGGCTTCGTCGTCTTCGGGATCGGCGGGCTGTTCCGGTTCCGCACGACGCTGCCGTCGACGGCGGACACGGGCCGGCTGATTCTGGTTGCCCTGATCGGGCTTTCGTGCGGGCTCGGGTTGCCCCACCTCGGCGTGCTCACGACGGCCTTCGGGTTCGTGCTGATTTTCTTCATGGAGCGCACGGTGACGTGCCAGCTCTACATCAAGAACATCTCCAGCGGCGATCTGGAAGAGGCCTCGGCGGCCTACCTGGCGCTGATCGAGCGCGACGGGCGCGTGATCCGGCAGAGCCGCAACCACACCAAGAAGCAGATCGCGTTCGTCTTCCGGGTGCCCAACGGGTTCGAGCACGAGGCGATGGAGCGCAGCTTCGACGAGGAGATCCCCAGCAAGCTGCACGGGATCGCAGACTGGGAGGTGTACTAGCGCTGCAATAGCCCGCACGGCCAGGTTACCCTGAGCCTCGGCCGGGCCCGAACCGAGATCTCATGATCTCATCGCCACGCCCTAGATCCTGATCGGGGTCCGGGATGACGGAGGCACGGAGCCTGTCGGCTCTATCTTGCCCGAGGGCTAGGCCTTTTTCTTCCGACGGGCGCGCCGCTTGGGAGGCGCGTCGCTGGCCGGGGTCTTGCCGAGGTGGTCCTTGCCCTGCTCGTAGAGCTCCAGGTACGAGGTCAGCGGGTAGCGGTCCTCGTAGATCTCCTTCATCTTCTGGAAGCGCAGCTTGCACGCCATCTTGAAGGCCGTCTCTTCGCCGTACTTGCGGATCGAGAACGACGTCCCGCGCGCCTCGCCGGGGGCCGGGTTCCACGACACGGCGTAGACCTCGTGGCGGTGGCCGTGGCGGTCGCGCTTGAAGGTCCGCGAGACGCCGAGGACGCCGGTCGCGTTGTTCTTGTTGTGGCGGATGAGGCGGCGCTTGGGCTCGCTCTCGGGCATGGCGTCCACTTCTGCCTGCAACTCGTCCCGGTAGACGAGCGCCTGCTGGAAGGCCTCCTCCTTGCCGCCGCACTTGCGGTCGCTGAAGAGCTTGGAATAGGTCTTTCCGTGGCGGTAGACACGGACCTGCCATCCGTGCGTCGAGTCGGAGTCGATCCGAATGACGCCTTTTTCTCGGGGCATAGGGTTGGGTGAAGCTATGACTTGGGCGATGGTGAGACAATATATGGCATACGGCGTATGTATGGCGCACAGTAGCCCCGGGGTACCCCGTCCCCGACCGCCGGGGCCGCCACCAACGCAGTGCGGGTTAGACTCCGGTCTCGCTCGCGCGGCCTCCTGTCCTCTGCCTCGGTGCCCCTACCGGACGACCGTCACGCGGCCGGTCTCGACGGTCGTCTCGGTCGCCGTCTCTGCCGACAGCCGGTAGAGGTAGACGCCCGAGGGGAGTGCGGCGTCCACCGTCAGCGTCCGGCCCCGGCCGGCGGCGACAGGCTGCGGCGCGAGCGCGAGCACGCGGCGGCCGAGCGTGTCGTAGACCTCCAGGCCCACGCGGGCGTCGGCGGGCAGGTCGTAGCGCACCGTCATCTGGGTGGCGAACGGGTTAGGGTAGGTGCCCTGGAGCGCGAAGGCCGTCGGGAGCGCGGTGCCGTCTTCGGCCGAGACCGAGGCCGGCTCGGCGAACAGGGCGGAGCCGTCGGCGAAGACGACGAGGAGGCCGAAGCCCGGCGGGGTGCCGTTGGTGTCGTCCTCGTTCTCGGGCGTGAGGAAGCCCGAGGCGAGGACCGTCCCAGCTTCGTCGATGCGCCCGGAGAAGTCTACCTCGAACAGCGCCACGCTCGTCACGCCGTCGGCCGTGGTGACCTCCAGCATCTGGAGTTCGGGCGCGAAGGGCTGGTAGCCGTCCTGCCCGCCAAAGGCCACGTCGTCGAAGATGACGATGTCCTGCGTCACGCCCGTGCGCACGTCGACGGCCGGCGCGTCCGGCGTGCCGTGGACGAAGTTCAGGTCCGAGTTGGTGTCGTCCGTGTCCGATTCCAACTGGGCCATGTCGTTGACGACGAGCGTGAAGGCGATGTCATTGCCGTCCGGGTTGGCCTCGAAGCTGCCGTCCCCAACGCCGGTGGCGATGAGCTGGTAGTTGATCTCGGTCAGGAGGGTGTAGGTCTCCGTGAAGATGGCCTCGCCCGCGCTGGACGAGGTGCCGGGCGCGACGGCCACCTCGAGCTTCACGCCCGCCGGCACGACGGCGAACGGGGTGCCGGTGCGGAAGGCGAGGTCATCCTCGAACAGGTCGCCGTTGACGTAGATGTCCACCTCGTCGAAGGCCGGGTCGGGCGCATTGTGGATGATCTGGAGGCGGGCGCTCACCTGGTCCTGCGCGACGACGTCGGTGGCCTGGACCGGGTTGAGCTGGTAGCCCGCGTCCGGGTCGTCGAAGTCGAACTGGCCGAGGACGCCGGTGTAGTCGAAGCGCGCAAGCGGGATCGGGGTGCCGTCGATGTCGGTGTCGTCGGCGTTGGGGACGCGGAGCGTGACCGACCCGTCGCTCAGGCTAGCGTCCGAGATCTGGTAGGTCGTGCTGGGCTGGAACTCGGTGTCGCCGTCGCCGAGGATGTTGAGGTTGACAAGCTGGACGAGCTGGCTCTCGAACATCTCGCCGCCAGCGGCGATCTCGGCGAGCGTCACGATCTCCACGGCCGGCAGGTCGTCGGTGCCGAGGAGTTCGTAGTCGTCCTCGCTCCCGAGCTGCTCGTTGAGCTGGAAGAGCGAGGCGAACTCACTCGTCAGCCCGGTGACGCGGAGGACGGTGCCGGTGGTGATCGTGCCGTCGTTCACGTCTTCCATGAACGGGCCCGAGGTCTGGCGAATCGTGAGGCCGCCGGTCGCGTCCTGGATGCGGGTGAAGTCGCCGAGCGCGCGGGTGACTGTGCCCTCGACGGTGACGAGACTAAGAAGTGGAGCGTTGCGGGCGGTAGCGATGTCCACCTCGCCGAGGGACTGGGCCAGCAAGGCGGTATTGCCGTCGGGAAACACCAGGAGCAAGCCGAAGCTCGGCGGGGTGCCGTTGGTGTCGTCCTCGTTGCCGGGCGTGACAAACCCCGAGGCGAGGACAGAGACCGCCTGTCCGCCGAAGCCGGAGAAGGGCGCGAAGAAGGCTCCCAGAACCTGGGTGCCGTTGGCGTTCTGGACCTCCAGGATGTACTCGTCGGCCGGGACCCCGGCGTACGCGGTGACGACGCCGTAGGTGAGGTCGTTGGCCAGTTGGAGGTCGTCCACGAAGAGGTCGAAGCGCGGCCCGTCGGTGGACCCGTGGACGATGTTGAAGCGGACTTCGCCCGGCCCGTCCGAGGTCTCGCGCGCCATCGCGTTGACGAACAGCTCGGCCGCGATGTCCTGGCCGTTGGGGTTGGGCTGGAACTGGCTCGGGTCGGCCACGCCGCTGGCGATGAGCTGGTAGGACTCGCCCGATTCCAGGGTGAGCTCCTCGAAGATCAGTTCGGTACCGTCCTGGGCGCTAACAGACACCGTGTAGTCTCCGGGGTTGAGGTCGAAGAATGCCGTGGCTCCGCGGAAGGGCACATCGTTAAACAGCGTCTGCGTGGGAGGCAACGCCAGGCCCGCGATCAGGACATCTACCGTGTCGGCCGCCGGGTCGGGGGCGTTGTGGATGATTTGCACGCGGGCGAGGTCGGGCGTGTCCTCGTCGTTGATGGTGAGGGTGAACGTCGAGGGCGGCATCACCATCGCCTCTCCGCTCGTCACCGCGAGTCCGAACACCGCCTCTTCGTCGCCCTCCACGTCCGCGTCGTCGGCGAGTGTGAAGGTGGCCGAGAGGGTCTCGTTGTCCGTGTCGCCGTCGAAGGTCAGCGTAGCCGTCGTCGCGCCGTCGAAGTCGGCAGCGTCGGCGGTGCTGGCGAGGGCGTCGAGCGCGACCTCGACCGTCACGTCCGCGCCGTCGGGGGCGTCGTCGGGGTAGTCGATCTCGACCGAGAGGTCGATGCTCTCGCCCTCCTCGGCCGTGCCCGCGCTCGCGGTGAAGCGCACGATGGGATCGGTGCTCGGCGGGGCAAACGTCTGCCCGCTGTTGACGCTGCCGAAGGAGTCGCCGGCCGGGGCCTGCCATGCGAAGTCGGCGTAGGCCAGGCCCTGCCCGACCAGTTGGAGCGACTCGCCTGCGGCCGTGCCGCCGCCCTCGGCCACGCCGATGTCGGTCGAGGTGAGGCCGTCGGCGGGACCATCGGTCGCGGTGAAGGTGCCCTCGTAGGAGAGGAACTGGCCGGGCACGACCACGCCGCCCTCGGTGAGTGCCAGCCCGTCGGGGTCGCCGTTCTGCACGACGACCGCGAGGGAGTAGACCGTGAAGTCGCCGTCGGTGTCGCCCTCGGTGAAGTCCGTGCCGAGGTTGAGGGGGCCGTCGTAGACCGCGCCGCCGTTGCCGTTGTAGAGGTAGAGGTCGAAGTCGGCGGCGTCGGCCGCGCTCGGGAGGACGACCTCGACGGCCTCGCCGACGTCGCCGCCGGTGTTGTCGTAGTGGAGTTCGTTGATCCACTGCGCCTGCGACGGGGCAGCGAGGAGCAAGAGGGCAGCGAGGAAGCTGAGGGCGCAGGACGAGCGGGCTGTCACAAAGGACATAGTCGTGGTGGCTGTGCGGGGAGAGGGCAAGCGAGAAGGGACCAGCCTCGGGCACGGAGCGCGGACTGGCGGGGCAAAAACTAAGCGCCGGGCCGTGCGGTTCCGGCGGTGTCCGGCACGGATAGTGCCGTCGGTAAAACGCGATTCTCCTCCTGAACACAGGGGGCGTACCGCCCGTTCAGCTGTGCTCAGGACAGGCTCCGCAGGGAGGGGGGGTCGGCCTCAGCACTACGCCTGCCGACCCCTCCGGCCCTGCGGGCCACCTCCCCTGCCCTCAGGGGAGGAGGTTTCACCACCCGTTCCGGCGTGTTTTGCAGAGATGGTCGGCAGAGCGGACGCCTCGGCGAGGCGTCCCTGCCCTGCCGCGCCTCTACCCGGTCCGGTAGAGCGTGCTCGCCGAGCGCGCCGCTGCACTGGGCTTCAGCGCAACGTGCTCTAGCGGTGCGCTACGGGACGACCGTCAGCGGCTGCACCTGACGGGCTAGGCCGCTCGTCGCCCGGACGAAGTAGACGCCTGAGGGCAGACGCGCCGCGTCGAAGGCGAAGCGGTGAGTCCCCGCCTCAACGAAACCATCGTGGAGCACGGCCACCTCGCGCCCGAGCACGTCGAGCACAGCCACACGCACTTCGGCGCGCTCCGTCAGCGTGACGGGTACTGTTGCGCGCCCCGCCGCCGGGTTCGGGTAGGGCGCTCCCAGCCGGAACGCTCCCGGTGGCTCCGGCGCGTCCTCCGCCGACACCGGCGCGACGGTGAGGGTGACCGGCACCTCGGCTACGACCGGGCCGATGCCGTCGCCCGCACGCACCGACGCCACCGCTTCGTACACGCCCGGCCCGAGCCCCGAGGCGTCGAGCGTCAGTGTGAGTTCGGTTTCACCGTCCGACTCGACCTCGAACAGGATGGGTCCCCCGCGCAGCCACACCGGCGGCAGGGGCGCTGCCCGCACCGCGTAGACCCAGTCGCGCGTGCTCGCGCCCCCGAGCCCCGTCACCACCGTGAGATACAGCACCGACGGATCGAGCCGGCTCCTGACCACCCCGCCGAGTCGCAGCACCGAGCCGAACCCGTCCGGGGTGGGGAGGCCCACCAGCGGCGTCTCCGCCCCCCGGCTCCGCCCCGCCCGGTCCGTCACCACCACCCGCGTCGGGAGGTCCGACGGCACCTCGTCCGGGTACCCCCCCATCACCTCCAGCACCGCCGCGCCCGCCACGCCCGGCGCCGACGAGAGCGCGTGCGCGTCGAGCGCCGTGCCGAGGAGGCACGCCGCGGGCGGGCCCGGGTAGTCGGTGACGGGGTAGGGGTAGCCCGGGGCGGCCAGCCCGGTGGTGTCGGTGGCCCAGACGGTGTCGTTGGGGTGGTCGAGGTAGAAGAAGCGCGCCGCGCCGCCGGTGAGCGCGGGGGTGGCGGCGGCGTCGTAGGCGAGGGCGGCGGGTCGGCCGGAGGGGAGGAGGCAGGTGGCGTCGGGGTCCCAGAAGGCGGGGAGGGTGCGTCCGGTGGCCTCGCCGTCGAGGTCGGCCTCCAGCAGCAGCGCCTGCTCGGTCACGTTGTCGTCGCTCTGCACGTCGAGGAACCACAGCGTCCCCCGGTCGGCGTCGTAGGCGATCCCGACACCGGCCGCGACGAGCTTCGTGCGCGGGTGCTCGAACTCGCGCACGAAGGCCAGTTCGGGCGTGAACTCCAGCGCCTCGTCGCCGCTCTTCTTGACGAAGAGCCGTCCGTCGGGCGTCGTCGTGAGGTCGAGGAAGCCGCAGCAGATGGTCTCGCTCGTGAAGAGCACCGTGCCCGGTGCCTCCGGCGGGTCGCCCGCCCTCGGAGCCGGCGCGAGAGAGAGAGCGAACGTGGTGTCGGCCCCGGCGTTCGAGACGGCGAGCACGACCTCGGCCGTCTCGCCCTGAGCGAGCGAAACGGCGACGGTGTCAGGGGTCACGAAAACTTGCGCCGCCGCCGGAGCACTCCAAAGGAAGAGCACCCCGGCGGCGGCGGTCAGCGCACGGAAGCGTGCAGTCATGTCGAGCGAGCGTCAGTTCACGAGCGTGATCGGCTGAGTATACGCCGGCCCTCCGCCGGCCCCCGACACGGCCGCTCGGACGAGGTAGACGCCCGAGGGCAGGTCGGCCGCGTCGAAGGCGAAGCGGTGAGTTCCCGCCTCAGCGAAACCATCGTGGAGCACCGCGACTTCACGTCCGAGCACGTCGAAGACGGCGACCCGCACGGCGGCGCGCTCGGCGAGTACCACCGGCACGGTCGCGCTCCCCGCCGCCGGGTTCGGGTACGGCACCTCCAGCACGAGCGCCTCGACCGGTGCCGTCCGGCTCGCGGCCTCGGTGCCCGCCGTGCGGCCGAGCGCGGTCAGCCCCGCCCCACGTTCGCCGCCGGCCGCTTCCACAGCGTCGCCCAGCACGGCCGCCACGAGGGCCGCCGCCT
>JBCDKT010000072.1 GCA_038746285.1 Bacteroidota bacterium | reverse complement strand
CGCGTCGGCCGCGGTGGCGACGAAGTCGACGTTCTCACGCTTCGGCTTCCGCGCGCGGCACGTGGGCAGGCAGAAGATCCCCGTCGTCCTCACGCACGCCACGAAGACGCCGACGAACGACTCGTCGCGCGCGACGAGCGCCTCGTACATGCGCTGGGTCGGCGGGAGCTCGGGGAAGAGGAGGGGCTGCATCCTGGGCGGAGGATCCTGGGTCAACGACATGGTGCGCAGCCTGCCGCGGGAGCGAGCACGCCGTCGCCGAGAACTGGACGAGCAATCGGAGTCCGATTTCTCGGCCGGGCCGCGAACGTACCGGCGGGATCGGCGCTGAACACCGTGCAGGAGGGCAGCCGCCCCCGATCGATTCAGCCCGCCGAGGCCCGACGGGCCTCCCACCCCCGACCGCCATGCCGTTCACCCGCCTCTCGTTCGCCACGATCCTCGCCGTCTCGCTCGCCTCGTGCGGAGACGCCGCCGCCACCCAACCGACTCCCGCAGAAGTCGACGTGAGCCAGGCCGCCCTCGCCCTCGAGCCGGACCAGGAATCGCGAGAGGAGACCGACGAGGTCGTTCTCCCGCAGCCCGAGATCGAACTGCCGCAGATCCCCTACGACAAGCAGGAGCTCCCGCGCATTCAGGAGCTCGACGAGTTGATCACCCGACTCGAGACGTTCCGTGTGATCAGCGATCTGGTCCGGACCCGGCACCGCATCGTCCGAGACGCCGCGAAGACGACCCTGCACGGAACGGAAGCGGAGAGGAGCCGCCAGCTGAGCGTCATGGTCGATGCCTTCCTGGACTACCAGCGCAACGGCCTTGTGATGGGCGAACTGCTCCGGGACAGCTTCCTTGCTCACCACGAGAGCGACGAGGCCTTCACCCGCGACTACGACGAGATCTACAAGCTCGCCGAGAAGGAGGTCCAGGAGGTCGTCAAGTCGGGTGAGATCCGGCGCAAGGTGCTCTCGGCGATGCACTCCTCGTACCGCTACGGCGCCAGCATGGACCTCCGCGACCTGAATCAAGCGATCGAGGGCTACCCGGAGCTGCGCGACCGGACGATTCGCCGCTTCGTCGACGGGGTGAAGACCGATCTGCACATGGCTGACTACGAAGAGGGCGAGTGGCTCGCGGCGTCGCTGGGCGGCGCGCGGAACCGAATGGAGGTGCTGCTCCAGCTGGATCCCGAGAACGCCGACGTCAAGGCGGCCATCCGATCGATCAGCGAGAAGCTGAGCAGCCGCCAGGACGAGATCGCGCGCGCTCGCAAGCTGGCTCGTTTCCCCCGCCGCTACGATCGGGCCGACGCGCCGAAGAACGTCGCCGAGCTCGAGAAGGCGCTTCGCAAGGACCTGAAGAGCCGCGGCTACCGGGTCGAAGCGGTGCACCTCGCCGGCCCCTGGACCGAGGTGCGCTCGATCCTCGGGATCCACATGCACAACACGCTCGAGTTCCACGTCGCGGTCGAGTGCCGCGAGAAGGCGGACGCGAAGGCGGGTGTCCTGGACATCCTGCACGTCACCGCGAGGACGCGAGGCGCCGCGCTCGAAACGCCATTCGGACGCATCGGCCAGGGCCGAGTGGCGCAGATGCTGAAGGCCAACCTGTAGGCGATACGGTCCCGCCCATCGGTCTGTCGTTCGTCGAGTCGTCGGCACCGAGGACCGAGGGCGCGCCCGGCCGCGCTCGCCCGTGCTGTACCGAGCCGTGCTGGATCTGCACGTAGGTGAGCGACCGTGTTTCGCGCCACGGTCCGACGCTCGATGTGGTTGGGACCGACTAAGGGTCCCTGCGGATCAAGAGGACTCGCTCCTTGGGGATGATCGCCGTGATGCCCTCGGAGTCGGAGAGAACGTACGCGGCGTCCATCTTGCGGATGTCCTTGCCAAGGGCACGTTTCTCGCCGGCGTCTTCGATCTCGATCACGTAGTTCGAGTCTTGATCGAAAGCGATGACCCAAGGGTGACCGAGCCGAGGTTCGATGGATTTCGACCAGGAGGCGACGACCACCCAGAAGACGAAGAAGACCCATGGGAGGAACTTCCAAGGCAGAAGGCCCCTGATCAGCCGGGAACGCAACGCCTCACTGCGCGACTCGTTGCTGCAGCTCTCGTCGTCGGCGGCCCTAGGCGGGCTCCAGTCGGGGCCACCGTCGCGGTACGCCAGGGGCGCCACCGGATCGACGACGTACTTGTCCCACTTCTCCCCGAAGCACTCCGTGGCCTTGGAGCCCTTGCTCAAAGCGACCGCAATGGAGAAGGCCATCATCGAACCGGCCACTGCGATCCCGAGCGTCAGTGGCCGTGAATCGGAGAGGGCGAGCGCGGTCAGCAGCAGCCCTTGGACGCCGATCAGCCAGTTGATTCGATTGTCCCGCAGGACGTTCTCGTGCTGCCAGAGGGCTCGCAGGACCTCCTCCAGCTCCCGATCCTGGTCCTTCTTCTTGGGGGTCATGCTTCCGTCGTCGCGGGGAGATCGATAGCTGGCGCGCCGCTGCTTCGAATCGGACTGCGTCCGCAGTGCGGCGACGCGCAAGGTACGCACGTCGGGTGCGTGTCGGACCGCGATCAGCCCATCCGGCGCATGCGCTCGTTGGCGCGCTCGAAGATGCCGCGGATCACGTCGCCGTCCGAAGGCTGTTCTTGCAGCGTCTCCGGGTCCCACTGGCTCGGCGTCGTCGCGAAGAAGTCGCCGCCGTAGATGTGGATGCCTCCGGTGAACCGCTCCAGCGGATTGGTGACGGAGTGGATGACAGACTCGGGCAGCTCGCCGACGTCGCCCTCGAACAGGCACTCCGCGCCATAGGCCTCGACGCCCACCTTCGAGCGGCGCCAGAGGATGTTGTCCTCGCGGCCCGCGTAGATCCCGATCAAGGCCCACATCGTGTGGTTGTGGGGCATCAGGTTCATCTGCGGCGTCCAGATGGCCGCGTAGATGGTGAGCGTCAACGAGCGATGGAACACGTTGATCCCTGCTTCCGCGGGCTCACCGATCGCGTTGAGCGCCGCGCGTGGATCGTGCACGGCTCGGGCGAGCACCTCCTTCACGGCCTGCTGCGGCTCGCTCTCCCCTCGCTGGCGGCCGCGCAGTCCTCGACGAACTGCTCCATGTCGATGCCGGAGTGTGCCATCGTAGGTGCGGGGCTGCGACTGGGTCCGGGGGCCCGGCAGGCCTGAGCGGCCAGGACGCCGGCCGTGCCGATGAGGATGTCTCGCCGCAAGAACCGAGGTTCGCGCTGTACGGTATTCGTCATCCCGCTCTCCGGAGGCTCGTCGACTCGAGGCCAGCCACGCCGGCCGGCCTCGGCTCCCGACGATAGAGCATCTCCCCGAACTCCGTATCGCGTTCTCACTCCACGGATGTTCAACGGATCTCCCTGCGCCGCGCTGGCCCTCTGTGTGATTGGTGTCGCTGCGACGGCTTCGGCCCTAACGGCAGCCTTGGCGAGCTCGCAGGAACCACTGATCGTGTTCGTCGCCCCCCGCGGGACCGACGGCGCTCCCGGTACCGCCGAGCAGCCCACGTCCTTCGGGGCCGGGCTCGCCGCGGCCGTCCGAGGCGCGAAGGAGGGTCGGCCCGCGGAGGTCCGGCTCGGGACCGGCCGCTATCGGTTCCGAGAGCGCTTCACGATCGGCGAGCTCGGTGGACCCGAGGCTGCGCCGCTCCTGATTGCTCCCTCTCGCGGCGCCAGCGTCACCCTCGACGGCGGGATCGCGCTGGATCCCGGTCGCTTCGCTCCCGTCGCCACGGCGGAGGAGCGCGCGCGGCTCGCAGCGGGTCGCGCGGGCGACGTGATCGTCCAGACGATCGAGGACGAGAACCTCGCCGCCGTGCTCACGAAAGGGGTCGATCTCACGCTCATCCTGGACGGCGTTCCTTGCCGGCCCGCGACGTTCCCCAACGCGGGCTACGCGGGACTGCAGCCCGAGCCGGTGGAGCCCGAGGTGTCGCCGCCCGGGGTCCCGATCGGTGAGGAGGACTACGGGGTCCGCGCGGGGCACGCGCCCTATCGCGAAGAAGGTCGACCCCGCGGTTGGCTGGGCTCGCTCGACGACCCGCGAGGGGCCTGGGCGAGGATCGGGACGCGAGACGAAGAACGGGCCGGGACGTGGGAGCAATGGCAGTCGGAGATCGAGCGCATCCCCGGTCGCGCTCGGATCACAGGGTTCCTCGACGCGAACTGGCTGCAGCGCTCCCAGCCCCTCGCGGGTGCGGTCGCCGAGCGAGGCGCGCTGCGACTCTCCCAGGCGCTCGCGTACGGTTGGGCCTGGAGAGCGGAGAAGCCGTTCCAGATCACGGGCCTCCTGTGTGAGCTCGACGCTCCCGGCGAGTGGCACTTCGATCCCGCCACGCGGCGCCTCTACCTCATCCCCCTCGCGCCGATCGGCCCCGAGACGGAGATCACCGTCCCCGTGGCCGGCGGGTTCCTCGAGCTCGACCGGTGCGAAAACGTCACGGTGCGCAGCCTCACGGTCGAGCACGTCGCGAGCGGAACCGTGATCGACGTCGCAGGCGGACGCGCGAACACTGTGGCCGGGGTGGTCCTGCGCAGGAGTACGGCGCTCGGGGTCCGCGTCCGAGGAACGCGCCAGCGGGTCCTCGGGAGCGACCTCTACGACCTCGCAGGGCACGTTAACCTGGGCGGCGGGCGCCGCGGCCGAGAGGAGCTCGTCGCGGGAGAGAACGTCGTCGAGAACTGTCACCTGTTCCAGGAGACCTTCCGCCACCTGCGCGTCGGCGTCGGGATCTCCGGAGTCGGCAACGTGCTCCGCCATTGCCTCGTGCACAACTCCCTGGGTCAGTCGATCACCGTGCGAGGCAACGACCACCTGGTCGAACTCAACGAGCTCTTCAACATCGGGTTCGAGGAGGGCGACGGCGGCGCGATCTACTCGGGCGGAGACCTGGCCGGTTACGGGACCGTCTACCGGCACAACTTCATCCACCACCTGATGCACGTGCCGGGCAAGGTCGAGCGATCCGGGATCCACCTCGACGACCTGCAGGCGGGTGCGACGTGCGAGGGGAACGTCTTCTACAAGTCCGCCGCGAAGGGCGTCTTCATGAACGGAGGCGCCGGGCACCGCATTCTCGGCAACGTCTTCGTCGAGGGGTTCCGCGGCGCCTACAACGTCGGCGCTGGCTCGAAGGGAACCTATGAGAAGCAGCTCGCCATCGAGGACGAGCCGACCCACCCGGGACGTGGCACGAAAGAGGACTACGTCGGCCGCGTCGAGGAGTGGCTCGGTCCACGCGGGTGGACGAAGGAGCCCTGGGCGACGCGCTTCCCCCGATTCCGTCAGGTGATGGAGGACGACGGGCCGCACGGCCGACTGTGGCCGATCCGGTGCGTGATCCGGGGCAACGTGTACTCGGGGAACACGAGGGCGAACGGGACCATCTGGTCCCGGGTCAGCGAGGAAGCTCTCGCCAAGTGCGTGCTCGAGCCCGACGTGTCGATCGATCCTCGAGCGTTCACGGACCTGGCCACTCTCGACCTCTCGTTCCGCGAGCCGCGTGCCGGTCTGCCGGACATCCCCTTCGCGCGGATCGGGCTGTACGTGGACGAGTACCGCGCCTCTCGCCCCGATCCTGCGTCCTACCGTCGAGCCGTGCGCGCGTTCTTCGAGGGCGTCCCCTCCATGCCGGGGACGAAGACCAAGCTGGACTCGGCGCCGCTGATTCGGGGCGTCCTGCACATCGGTCGCTAGCGGGGCGGCGAGGCTCCCGCCCACGACGTCACCGCGACCTCGACCCAGCATCGCCACCCCATCGGGGAGTGGTCGATCGGCACCTCGCGCTCCTCCACGGCGACACCGCGCGTGCGAAGAGCTTCCGCGAGCGCGTGACCGTCGCGGACGAGGTTCGGAGTGTCGAAGCGCGAGACGAGGACCGTGGCTCGCCCCTCGATGCGGTCGACCTCTGCGATCTCGTCGAGGATCGGGAGCGGGGCGATCGCCGGGGACATCGCCACGCAGTGGCCGAAGGTCTCGGGGTGCTGGATGAGGAGGTCGACGGCTGCCAGGCCCCCGCGCGAAGCGCCGAGCAGACCCCGTCGCTCGGGCGCGCCGCCGGACGCGAAGCGTCGCTCGATCTCGGGCACGAGCTCCTCGACCACCATGCGGCGATACGCGCCGTAGGTGCCATACTCGAGTCCGCGCTGGACCGGGTCGACGAACACCACGAGCACGGGTGGGATCCGCTCCGCCGCGAGGAGCGCGTCGAGGATCGGCGGCAGGCCGACCTCGTCGCGGAAGCGCGTCCCGTCCTTCACGTAGAGCGTCGGTAGCGGCTCGCCCGACGCGTCGTACCCGGGAGGCACGTAGACCGTGACCTCGCGCTCGTTCTCGCGAATCGCGCTCGTCAGCGGGAACGACGTCAGCGTTCCGCGGGGATCGGTCGACGTCGGCGCAGGCGCTTGCGGGACGTCCGAACCGGCCGCGACCGACCGCTCGGTCCCGAACGTCGTCGTGCGCTCGAGGTTGAGCGGGTCGGTAGCCGTCGCCTCCCCGTGGCGGATCAGATACTCGAGGCGCGTGTTCGGCGGCACGGTGGCGCATAGGAAGAACCACCCCGACGTCCCGATCGGCGTCATGCCACCGTCGCCCACGAGGTCCGACGCCTGGTATCCGCCGTCGTTGAAGTCGCCGACCACGCGCGGGGGCTTGCCCGACTTCGACACGGCGAGGAACAGCAGCTCGTCACCGTGCCGCAGCGGCGTGCCGCCCAACGCCGCGATGCGTCGAACGATGCGTTCACCGGGCTCGGAGCTCGATGCGATCGTCTCGAGCCAGCGGTCGAACGGCTCCTCGGTCTGCGAACCGGCGCACCCCGCGAGCACGATCAGCGATCCGAGTGCCCGGAGCGAACGCCTCATGCGGGCCAAGTGTAAGACGCGCGAGGAACGGGCACGGAATCGAGCGCCGCCCATAGACTCGGATCGTCCCCGGACAGGAGCCGTCCATGCGCCTCTCGGCATTCGCCCTCCTCTCGGCCGCGACGTCCACCGCCCCGGCCATCGCCGTCCCCCAGGTCGTCGACGAACAGCGCGTCGACCAGCCCACGTCCTGGCACCTGCACGCTCAGATCCAGTACGGCTACAAGCTCGCGTCGCACGGGGACACCTTCCTCGTGACGACGCCCGGCTATCCGCGCACCTCCGGGCCCCAGGCGCAGAGCGGCATCGTGCTCTGCTTCGAGCGCGACCCCGCCTCCGGCGAATGGGCGCTCGATCAGGAGATCCGACCGATCACGCCGCGGCGGAACTCGCTGTTCGGCATCGGCCTCGACCTCGATCCGAGCGGGAACCGCGCGATCGTCGGCGCGCCGTACGAGTCGATCTACGGGCCGACGCTCAACTTCGCCGGCGCCGCCTACGTGTTCGACCGTGACCCGGCGACCGGCGTGTGGTCGGAATCGCAGCGCCTGGAGGCGTCGAACCTGAGCAAGGACGATTACTTCGGCTACGACGTCGTGTTGCGGGGCGACACGGCGGTCGTCGCCGCGCCGCTCGCGGGCGCGACCCAGAACGGCATCCTGTACGTGTTCGAGCGGAACGCGTCGGGCGTTTGGATCGAGCAGCAGCTGCTGACCGCCGCGCTCCCGGGCCCGTGGCCGGTCCTCGGCGAGAACCTGAGCTTCGACGGCGACGTCCTCGTGGCCGGCTCGGGGACGTTCGTCAGCAGTGCCGCCACCCCCGCCGTGGTCTTCCGCCGCGCGGGCCCTGGCACGCCGTTCCAGTACGAGCAGGACCTCTTCGGGGGGAATCTGCCATTCTACCTCCCGCTCGACGTCTCGATCTCCGGCGACCGCGTGCTCGTCGGCTCGCGCGAACAGGTCGACGTGCTCCCGGGCGAAGGCCGCGTCTACCTGCACGAGTTCGATGGCGGCACGGGCCAATGGACGCTGTCGCAGACGTTCTCGCCCCTCGATCCGATCACGGAGCACTTCGGGTTCTCCGTCGATCTACGCGGCGGGGTCGCCCTGATCGGCAACTACTACCACGACAGCGACAACCCCACCCAGGCGCCCGGTCCGCTGACCCAGGTGCTGTTCGAGCAGCCGGCCGGCGGATGGACGATGGAAGTCCTCGGTGATCCGGCGCCCGCAGGAACGCGCTGGTTCGCGTCCGAGACGGCCGTCGGCGACGCCACGGTGTTCGCACACCGCGGATTCACGTCGCTCCCCGACCCTTCGGACGTCAACGCGTTCAGCCTCGCGAGTGCGCCGATCGGCGTGCCCTCCTGCGCACCGGCCACCCCGAACTCGGCGGGACTCCAGGCGCGACTCGTGGGCCGGGGGACGGCGGACGTCGACGCGAACGCATTGGCGCTGGAAGCGACTGCACTCCCGCCGTTCTCGACGGGCTTCCTGCTCGTGGGCCCCCAGCAGCAGACCGGAACCGTCCCGCCCGGGAGCCAGGGCGTCCTCTGCTTGGGTGGGGCCATAGGCCGCTACTCGAACCAGGCGCAGACGGCGGACGGAAGCGGGCGGGCGCTCGTGGCGATCGACACGCTCGCGATCCAGCAGCCGACCGGCGCGATCGCGGCGATGGCCGGCCAGAGCTGGAGCTTCCAGTACTGGTACCGCGACGCGAATCCGACCGTGACGAGCAACCTCACCGAAGTCTCGACGGTGACGTTCCGCTAGCGTCGCGCGGGCGCACGGGCCCGATGGAGAACGGCCGGCCTCCCCGCTCTCGGAGAGGCCGGCCGCCTTCTGGAGACCGCGCAGAGGTGTGCTTGCGCGGTGGTCGGTCAGGCCTGCGCGGCCGCGGCCTTGATCAGGCCCTTCTGCTCGAGGAAGGCGAGGATCTTGTCGGCCGACTGCTCGATCGACTCGTCGCCCGTGTGGACGGTGACCTCGGCGTTCGTCGGGGCCTCGTAGGGGTCGCTGACGCCCGTGAAGTTCTTGATCTCGCCGGCGCGGGCCTTCTTGTAGAGGCCCTTCGTGTCGCGCTCCTCGACGACCTCGAGCGGCGCCTCGACGAAGACCTCGACGAACTCGGCGCGGTTCGGATCGATCATGCCGCGGCACTCGTCGCGGATCTCCTGGTACGGCGAGATGGCCGCCGTGATCGCGCAGCAGCCGTTGCGCGCGAGGAGGTTGGCGACGAAGCCGATGCGCGCGACGTTCGTGTCGCGGTCTTCCTTCGAGAAGCCGAGGCCCTTCGAGAGGTTGGTGCGGACGACGTCGCCGTCGAGGACCTCGACGTTCTTGCCGCGCTCCATGAGGATCGGCGTGAGGTACTCGGCGAGCGTGGACTTACCGGCGCCCGAGAGGCCGGTGAACCAGAGAACGAAACCTTTGTCGGACATGATGGAGTGTGATTGAGAGTGGTTGTGTTCGGTAGGAGGGAGTGTCGCGAGCCGCTCAGCGGACCTTGCCCTCGAGGTAGGGCACCTCGAAGCACTTGTCGTGCATGATCGGGCCGTGGCCGAAGTAACCGGCCTCGCCGAAGAGCTCGCCGTGATCGGCGGTGACGATGATGTGCGTGTTCTTCGGGACCATGTCGTAGAGCTGCTCGAACACGCCGTCGAGGTAGCGCACGGTGTCGATCTGTCGATCGCGGAGCTGGTCCAGCTTGTCCTGGTCGAAGAACTGGAAGTCCTCTTTGAACTTCTCGTCCTCCTCCGACTCTTCCTTGGCCGCGATCTGGTCCTTCATCTTGCGGAACACGCCGTTCACGCCGCTGATGCGGGGCCACATCGACGAGTCCTCGTCGGGCTTGGCGTAGGGGTAGTGCGTCTCCCCCACGTTCAGCATGTAGAAGTGCGGACGCGGTCCGTCGAACTTCAAGGTCGGCAGCATGGCCGCCATGTCGTTGTGGCTGTCCATCAGCTGGTACGTGTCGAACGAACGGTTCATCCCCGTCTTCTGGTTCAACACCGGCAGCGACACGCGGGCGTGCGTGTCGTAGCCGAGCTTGGTCTGCAGGAAGTTCGGCAGCCAGAGACCCGGGACCATCGCACCGAAGTCGATGTCGGTGCCCTTGGAGCCCAGGCGGTCGTTGTAGTTGTAGAAGTCCTCCTTGTAGTACTCCGACGCGTACACGTTCTCAGGCGACGTGTGCGGGAGGAGGCCCGGGAGGAGGTTGTAGTGGGACGGGGCCGTCCACGAGGCGTAGGTGTAGCGCTTCTCGACCTTGCCGCCCGAGATCTTCTGGATCGTCTTCGTCTCCGCCGCCATGAACGAGTCGAAGCGGCACGAGTCGAGGGTGATGATGATGAAGTCGTTCTCGGCCTGCGGCTCGGGCTTCTGCACCGCGCCGGGCCGCATCAGCGGCCGCGGCATCGGTCGAGGCGCCGGAGCGGGCTTCTTCTTGAACTTGTCGAAGAGCCCCATCGGATCAGGCCTCTTTCGTCTTGTAGAAGTCGACGAGGATCTTCGCCGTCGTCTCGCGCATGATCCGCGGGTCCGGGAACTCGCCGCCCACGAGCTGCTCGCGCACCTTGGTGCCAGAGATGAACACGGACGTCTTGTCCTTGTTCGCCTCCATGAGGCCGACGCGGCCGAGCTCCTCGAAGTACGCGGCGAAGCCGACGTTGACCGTCGCGATCTCCAGGCCGCCGCCGAGGTTCTCGAAGACCTCCTGCGCGTCGAAGTCACCCCAGATCGCCGTCTTGTCGTCGAACGGCGCGTCGGCGTGCTTGCGTCCGATGATGAAGTGCGTGAAGCCGAGGTTCTGGCGGTAGATCGCGTGCATCACGGCCTCGCTCGGGCCGCCGTAGTACATGCGCATGTCGAGGCCGACGAGCTCGAGGTTGTCGTTGAGGTCCTGCCCCTTCGACGACCACAGCTCGACGTCCATGTCGCCCTCGCCCAGGAGGCGGTTCTCGACGAGCGCCTCGTAGGTGTCCATCCGCGTCGCGGCCGGAACGTCGTCGCCCTTGAGCTGGCCGACGAGCGGGTTCAGCACGACGCCGGTCTTCTTGCCGTTCTCGCGCAGGATGACCTCGGCGCCGTAGACGAGCGCGTACTCGTGGGCGCGGTGCAGCGGGTTGCGCGTCTGGAAGGCGATCGACTGCTCCCAGCCCGACTCCTCGATCAGCTTGCGCGTCTGGGCCGGGCCCATCACGCGCTTCGCGAACGGACGGCTGTCCGTCTCGGGCGCCAGCGTGATCGTGCCGCCGACGAGCTTGGTGCGCTCGTCGCCGGTCCAGAGGCGCGCGCCGGGGTGGTCGGTGCGATCGGTGCGGTAGACCGCCTTGATGAAGGCCGCCTTGTCCCAGTCGAACGCGCCGCCGTCGACCTCCAGGACGCCGAACGCGGCGCCGCCGGACGTGAGGGCGATCCTGGCGCCGTCGGTGCACGCGGCGGCCTCGGCGTCGGTGACCGGGAGGATGATCGGGATCGTCCACGCCCACTTGCGGCCGCCGCGCTCGATCGCGCCCTCACCGAGGACCGAGTCGTAGTCGGCGCGGGCCATCGGGCCCTCGATCGGGGACAGGGTCCCGTCCGCGATGCGGTACAGCGTCGTGCGGTCGACCTCGTTGACCTCGACGGCGGCGAGGCCCTCGGCCGCTGCGGCGGCGCTGGGGTCGATGCGGTCGACGGGCTGGTCGAGGCCCCCGTGGACGGGGAGGGTGACGGCGTTTGCGGCGGTCATGAAAGCTGCTTGGGAGGGGCCGTTGTGGCGAGGTGGGAGCCGTGTGGCGGGTAGAAGCCGTACGGCGTGGTGTGGAAGCGGCTCGCGCGGGCGCGTCGCCCGCAGTGGATCGATGGAGCCCGAGGAGGGCGGAGGAGGCGGATCAGAGGTAGCCGAGGTTCTCGAGCTTCCGCCGGACGTCATCGAGCTCCTCCTGGGTGAAGTCGGCGCCCTGGACGCCTTCCTCGGGTGCGACCTGGGTCGAGGACGAATCCCCCATCAGGTCGCGGAGCACGAAGACGATGAAGTCCGTGGGCGAGTTGAAGCCTGAGCCGTCCACGACCTGCTGGATCTTCCGATACAGCGGACGCGGGATCTTGACGGTGACCTTGGACTCTCTCACGGCACTCCTGGCGGCGTCGGACGCTCCGATCGCACTCCGATAGTACTCCAATCGGAGTCTCGGGGGAGAAGCTGGAGTGTGATCGGAGTGTCTTTTTGCGATCCACGGTGATCCGGATCGAGACGAGACAGGCGCTCATGCCCGCAGGAGCCCGCCGTACCCACGGTCCCGCGCGGCCCCGGAGGCCGAGGTAGACTTCCGCCGCACGGGCCGCTTCCGCGGCCGCCACGCCCGGCCCAAGGCCGCTCCTGGACCCACGTACCGCCCGAAAATGCGACTTTCCACCGCGCTCCTGCCCCTCTCGCTCCTCTCCCTCGCCGCCTGCGGCGGCAACAGCAGCGCCGCCGACGTCGACATCGCCGAGCTGGTGCAGACCGGCAAGTTCGAGGCCGCCGTCAGCGCCGCCGAGGCCCAGATGGCGACCATCGAGAAGGGCACCGAGGCCCACAAGGACCTCGTCCTCAACTACGCCTCGGCGCTCGCCGAGAGCGACTCCGAGAAGGCCCGTAACGAGTTCCTGGGGTTCGCCACCGAGCACACCGACCTCGTGACGCCCAAGGACTTCAAGTTCGTCGTCAGCCAGCTCCGGACCCACGACCAGTACCTCCACGCGATCGACGTCATGGACGCCGGCAAGAAGCGCTGGCCCAACGACGCGGAGATGGACAAGACGGTCGAGGCCCTCAAGCAGGACATCGCGGCCTCGGGCAACTCCGCCGCGGCCGCCAAGATGGCGGGCCTCGGCTACATGTGAGACGCCACCGTGTCCCGGGTCGAGCCCCGTCCGACACGTTTCGCTTGGCGTACTAGGCTCTAGGGGCCGGCGGACAGCATCGTCCGCCGGCCCCCTTCCGTGAAAGCGGCAGGATCCGTCCTACGATCTGGGCCCCCATCCGCCGGCCCTTTCAGCGACCCCCATGCGAGTCAGCCATAAGGCCCTGGCGCCCCTCTCTTCCCTCATCCTGCTCGCGTCGTGCGCGGCAACGTCGGCCCCGATCTCGCCGACCGCCCTCGCCCTCACGACTCCGCTCGCGAGCCCGCTCGCCGCCACCCCGGCACCGACCGCCTCCCTGACGCCCGTAGCGCCCCCGGAGATGGCTCCTGCCGCGGCCACATCGACGTCGTACGTCCCGGCCTTCGCGCCGGAGCCGCTGGCCGCGCCCCAGCGGGGCTACTACGACCGTGACCGGCGGCCCGACGGCCCCACGGCACCGCACGAGGAGGGCCGGTACACCCGCCCCGTCTCGGGCCGGGCGACGTTCCACTTCGGAGGCCGACGGCTCGACGACTCGTTCAAGCCCACCGAGGAGCCGGGCGTGTTCGGCGTCTCGATCAACAGCGTCGGCTCGAACCGGCTCGGCGTCGAGGGCGGCTTCCAGTTCGCCTACGACGAGGAGCGGGACGTCCAGATCGCGGGCCTCGGCCGCTCCGACCTGGAGCTCAGCCAGGCGGAGATCTTCCTCGGACTGCGCGCCGAGCTCACCGACGGTCCCGTCCGGCCCTACCTCGGCGTCGGCGGCACCTGGATCAACACCGAGACCCGGGTGCGGAACGGCGGTGACACCGGCCGGCAGGACAGCAACGACTTCGGCATGTACGCCCAGGGCGGCCTGGAGTTCGACCTGACCGACACCTTCTTCCTCGGGGTCAACTACCGGCAGACGTTCGACCTCAGCTACGACGTCGACGGCACCCGCTTCGACGGCGACTACAGGCAGGTCACGGTCTCGCTCGGCCTGAGCTTCTGAGCTGACTCGCAGCGCCCGCGGACGCGCTCCCCGCCCCTGGCCAGGTCACAGGACCCGCCGCGGCGGCAGGAGCGCGTTCGCGGTCAGCATCCCTCCGACGAGGGCTGCGGCGACCAGCAGCATCTGGAACGCCGCTTCCAGGCCGATCACCGCGTTCTTCTCGGTGAACGAGCTGAGAGCGCGGTAGCCGAGCGAGCCCGGGACGAGGACGAGCAGCCCGGGCAGGAGCGGCACCGTCGCGGGCCGGTCGCGCAGCCGCGCGTAGGCGTTCGAGAGCAGCGCGACCGCCAGCGCGCCCGCGAACGCGGCGAGGGCGGCGCCCTGGACGGCCGCCTCGGGCCGGTCGGGCCCGAGCGCCTCCGCCGCCTCGGCGGTCAGACGGGCGGTCACGAAGCCGACGGCGCTCGACGCGAGGATCCAGGGCAGCTCCCGCACTCGCGCGCCGAACAGCAGCCCGAATCCGAGCGCGGCGAGCGCGATCGCCGCCGCGAGGGCCGGCGGCGAGGTCAGCCAGGCCTCCGGCGGCCCCGCGGGGACCGGACGGCGCTCACCGACCGCGACGGCGGCCACGACGCGCCCCAGGTAGGCGCCGAAGGTGATCGTCAGGAACACGGACGCGGCGCCGGCGAGGCGCGCCGTGCCGGAGGCGAGGTGCCGGGTCGCGAGCTCGACGAGCGCGACCGTCAGCGAGAGCCCGGGGACGAGGACGATGATGGACGCGAGCGCGACGACCCGGTCGTCGACGACGCCGCCCCCGTCGACCGAGGAGCTCCAGAGGGAGGCCGCAGCGAACCCCGCGGCCGCGGCGAGGAACGCCGCCGCCGGTTCGAAGACCCCCGCGACCCCTTCTCGGCGCCGCGACACGAGCTCCAGCGCGCCGATCAGGACGCCGATCGCGGCCGACAGCAGCGCGTCGGCCGCTCGACCGCCGAAGAAGATCGCGGCCGTCCCGGCGGCGAGGGCGTGGCCGACGATGGACGCGAGCCCTGACCAGCGGGGCGGCCGCGCCTCGAGGTCGTCCATCCGCCGGCACGCGTCGTCCACGGAGACCCGCCCCGCCTCGACGTCCTCCAGGAGCTCGTCGATCTCGACCAGCTTGCCGAGGTCGACGCCGCCGGGCTCGACGCGCAGGAGGCGCACCTCGTCGCGCGACGCGCCGCCGAAGGCGATGAAGATCGAGGTCGGGGACGAGAAGACCTGGATCTCCAGGCCGAACCGATCCGCGAGGGCCACGAGCACCCGCTCCAGCCGATGCGCGGGCGTGCCGTAGGCGTGCAGGAGCTCCGCGGAGCGCAGGAGCAGGCGGGTCGTCCCCGGGTCGTCGGTCGGAGCGCGCACGATGGCCCGCGAGTGTGTGGATCGGACCCTCCTGGAGCACCCGGGAGCGTACGAATCTGCGGATTTACCCGTGGCGCTCGACGGCCACGTCCCCTCGTCTGTGCGGACCAGTCCCTCGTCGCCCCCCCTGCCCCCCACTCGGCTCCTCACTCGGCCCCCGACCCTGCGTCGCGACGTGGGCGCTCCGCCGCGCGGCTGCCACTGCGCGCGTGGAAGGGGGGGCATGGGCGAGAGGGGGCGGGATGGGGGGGTTTCGCGCAGGATCTGCGAGAAGAGGCAGCGGGGAGGCCAGACCAAGCTCCGCAAGGCGCACGAGCACGGGCTGCGCGAGCACCTGATTGCTTTCAAGAAGGACTACGGCGAGAGCGATGAGGCCCCGGCAGTGCCGGCGTCTCGCACGCTCTCGCTCGCGGAAAAGCTGGCGGAAAGCGAGCGCACGCTGCCTAGCTATCTCGGCGCGGTGCCGCCGGTGTATTTGCTCGCTGGGCAGGGGGTAGGGAGGGGGAGAGGGTGGGATAGCGGCGCGCTCGGCGCCAAGTGAGGCCAAGCGCCAACAACTAAAGAAACAACTAAAACATTGTTCGCTCGAGCCTTCGAGCCTTTATCCGGCGCTACTGCCGCGAAAGTGCCAACAAAAGCACTTTCTGCATGCGGG
>JBCDKT010000071.1 GCA_038746285.1 Bacteroidota bacterium | reverse complement strand
GTCGGTATAATGGGATCGCGAAGGCTCATTTCGAGCTGTTTTTGAAGGAATGCGAGTGGCGGTTCAACTACGGTCCGGCGAGCAACTTGCTGAAGACGCTACTGGACTGGACCGTTATCTAGGACAGCCCCTTTAGCTTTGCAGTCTATGACGCGCCAAACCACACGTCTTGTCTTGTTCCTTATCTGCTTCTGGACTCTCGTTGCTGGGGGTGGCTGTGGCTTTCTAGCACCTAACCCTTCGGATCTTGATGAATTGCGTGAGCGCTACGGTGACGTAACCCCTGGCACGTTCGTGATAGAGAGGGGCGAAACCAGCTACTCAGGATGCACGAGATATATCCCGCCATCCGCTGACCCGAGCTCGCCAGGAGCTAGGTTCGTGGTTGACGCCCCCGAGAATCCAAGGTCAGGCACGCTCGTCATTCCGGGACTGCCTCAACCCACAGCGGATGATCTTGAGCGTGTAAGGCTGCTCTTCGACGGATGGAGCGGAAGAGAAGGGACCTTCGAGTTGCTACACGCCGACGGCAATTCGGCGTCTGGCGTGTTCTCCTACGAGATGAGGAAGATCGAAGGATTCTTCCCTTTCGAGACGCGGATGGAAGGGGGTTTCCATGTTCGCTTCGATGACCTCCACGATGGGACAGGCTGCTGATATGGATCCCATCGCCGAAGTCATCGAGTCGAGCACGCGGCACGTCGTGGCCGAGGTGCTGCGAGACACTGAGCCGCCGGACTTCGGGGCGTGGGTCGAGGTCGAGGTCGAGGGCGGGACGACGCTGTTTGCGGTCGTGGCGCACGTCGAGACGGGGAGCGTGGAGCCGGGGCGGCAGGCGGTCGCGCTCGGGATGGGCCGCGCCGAGCTTCGCCGCGAGATGCCGCAGGTGCTGGAACTGATCCGCACGACGTTCCGCGCCCAGGTCCTCGCCTACCGGGATAGCCGGGGCACCGTCCGCCAGACCCTCCCGCCGCGCCCCGCCACCCTCCACGACATGGTCCGCGCCTGCGACGACGACGCGGTCTGCTCGCTCGGCGCACCGTTCGACTTCCTCCGCACCCTCGTCCGCCATCCCGAGATGGGCGTCCCGACCGACGACCTCCTCGTCGCCCTCCTGCGGCGGTTGAACAAGGCGTACGGTGCAGGCGACGAAGGCCGCCGCGCCCTCCTCGCCGCCGGCCGCTCCCTCAGCCGCCTCCTCGACGACGACCACGAGCGCCTCCAGTCCATCCTCCGCCGCGTCGCGTAGGGACGTCTGGAACCTCAAGCCGCCTGTCATCCCGGACCCCGATCCGGGATCTTGTGGGACTGGTGCCGACGCTGGGGAGATCCTGAAGCGAGTTCAGGATGACAAGAGCAAAGTCACCACGCAGAGTCTAAAAGATCACCCCGACGCGGGCAGCGGCGATGAAGGCTGTCCGCGTCTCGCCGATCACAATCGCCGGGTCGAGTTCGATGTAGAGCGAGGTCTCGTTCAGCGGCTGCGCCCAGCCGAGGCCGAGGTGGAGCGACGGCCCGCCCTCCTTGTCGCTGCTGCCGAGCGGGAAGTAGCCCCCGAAGCCGCCGATCAGGTAGCGCGCCCAGCGCGGCGAGCGCGGCAGCGTCAGCACGCCTGAGAGCTGGGGGTTGAAGAGGTACGTCGCGTCGTCGCGCCCGCCGAGGAGGAAGCCCGCGAGCCCGGCTCCGACAGCGAACGAGAAGTCGGCGTTGACCGGGAACGAGACCCGGCCGCGGACGCCGAGCCCGAAGCCGTCCTCGACCACCTCGCCGCTGGCGACCGAGAGGAGTGCGTCGAAGCCAACGCCGTAGCGCGGGCTGAGGCCACCCTGGGCGAGCGCGGAAGCAGCGAAGAGGCAAAAGAATAGGGCACAGGATAGAAGACGGGGCATACAAGGAAGAGGGTAGGCGGAGATGGAATGCGGCAGTGACACGTCAGAATGAGAAGCGCTCGGTGGTCGTCATTCGTCGTTCGTCATTCGACAAGGCCGCAGGATGCGCCCCCGAAGTTACTTCCGGCCAGCCCAGGCGTCCTCGCAACCGCAGCGAACCCTGGACCGTAGCTAGACCCTCACCAACCCTCCTGCCCTGATGGAGTTTTTCGAGTTCCTTACTATCTTTTTCGTAGCCTTCATCATGCCCGTCGCCATCGTCAAGTCGGTGCTGGACTACAAGAGGAAGCAGCTGGAACTCGAGCGCGGCGAGGGCGCGGGCCTCAGCGTCGGCGAGTTGAAGCGGATGCTGGGGGACGCGGTGCGCGAGGCGAACGAGCCGCTCGCCAAGCGCGTCGAGGCCCTCGAAGTCGAAGCCTTCGGGGAGGCCCGGTTCTCCGAATACGAGGCGGGCTTCGACCGAGAGGAACTCAACGACCAGATCGACGACCTCGCTGACGAACTGCTCGACGACCGGCCTGCGAGCCGGACGCTGGGCCGCCGTGCCCGAGGCTGAGCGGTGAGGATCGACCGCGACGATGCCTTCTGGCGCAGCCTCGCCGGCCGGCCGTGGCACCGCGCCAAGTGGCACCGCACCGACGGGTCGCCACCGACCGAGCGCTGCGCGGCCTACGGCACGCCGCTCCACCGCGCCGGCACCTACTACCTCCGGCCTGCCTACACCGACGGCGAGGTGTGGCTCTGCCAGCGGGCCTACGAGGAGATGGTCCGCCGCACCGCCGGCCGCCGGCCGAGCCGCCGCTACAGCGAGCCGCCGAAGGACGAGGAATAGGAGGAATGGGAGGAGCGGAGAGAAAAGTCGAGAAGGCTACCGAGACTCTCGCGCTGCGCACCAACGCTCGTTCGCCCCAGTCCTCCCATTCTCCCCACGCCAAAAAATCCCCTCTGGAATGCCGGGTCTCTTCACGGTCGAGGGCCGGCGGGTACCGTACTTTGCCGTGCCTACTCAAGCGCGGACCCCGAGCGGCGGGGCCGCGTTGCTTTTTATCCCCCATCCGCCTGCCGTCATGGACGTTACCATCACCGAGCGCTCGCCCGTCGACTTCGACCTCGACATCCGCGCTACGAAGGAAGAACTGAAGCCGCGCCTGAATAAAGCCCTCAAGGCGCAGCGCAAGCAGATGAACCTCAAGGGCTTCCGGCCGGGCCGCGTTCCGATGTCGCTCGCCAAGAGGATGCACGGCGAGGAGATCGCCGCCAAGATCGCCGAGGAGGTGATCGGCGAGGCGTACCGCGACGAGGTCGCTGACGACCCCGACCGCGACGTGCTCGGCCAGCCGCTGCTCGCCGAACTCGACTTCGGGCTCGACGAAGACCTCCACGCCGTCGTCCGCTTCGGAGTCCGGCCCGCCATCGAGATCGCCGACCTGTCGGGCGTGCAGGTCTCGAAGCTCGTCCGCCCCATCACCGACGAGGACATCGAGGACGAGATCCAGCGCCGCCTCCGCCGCCAGGCCGACCTCGTCCCGACCGAGGAGCCCGCCACCGAAGACGACGTAGTGGTGATCGACATGCAGCGCCTCGACCGGGAGACCGACACGCCGATCATCGGTGAGCGCCAGGAAGGCCAGCAGGTCGAACTCGACGACGAGCGCCTGTATCCCGACATGAAGACCGGCCTCGTTGGCAAGAAGGCGGGCGACACGTTCAAGCTCGACCTCCCGAGCGGCGACGAGACCGACCGCTTCCTCGTCACCATGCAGGAAGTGAAAACGCGTGAGCTGCCCGCCCTCGACGAGGCCTTCATCAAGGAGCAGACGGCCGACAAGGTCGAGACGATCGCGGGCTTCCAGGAGATGATCCGCGGCGAGATGGAGCAGGCGTGGGACCGGATGTCGAGCGAGATGATGCGCGAGGAGATGGTGCGCGGCATCCTGGAGGCGCACGACTTCGCCGTGCCCGAGACGCTCGTCGAGGGCATGCTGAACCAGATGACGGAGGACTACGCCAAGCAGAACGACGACGCGCTCCCGCCCGGCTTCGACCACGCGCACTTCCGCGAGGCTAACCGCGAGACGGCCGAGAACCAGGTGCGATGGATGCTCGTCCGCGACCAACTTGCGGAGGAGGAGAACCTCGAACTCAGTGAGGACGACTTCGAGGCCGAGTTCGAGCGCATGTCGGCCGGCGGCCCGTTCGACGCCGAGACGCTCAAGGGCTTCATCGCCCAGCAGCCGCAGCTCCTCGAAGGCATCCAGCAGCGGATCGGGACCGACAAGCTGTTCCAGGCGCTCGAAGGGCGCTTCGCGGTTGTCGAGAAGACGCAGGACGAGCTGGAAGCGGAGCAAGCGGCGAAGGCGGACGCTGAGGAGGCGTAGCACGTCCGCCGATAGACATCCGTAGAGGCGACCGGCCGGTCGCCCCCACGCTGTCGGTCGCACTCTCCTCGGGCAGGAACCCCGCTCGGCGGCTCCGGTATCTCGGCTCGCCTTTTCACCCCGGCTCACCTCCAGCCCCATCGACCCATGATCAGCGACTTCGTCACCTTCGCCAAAGGCCTCTCGACCCTCCCCGGCGGCATCTACTCCGGCGGCCCCGACGCCGAGCCCGCCAGCGCCCTCGTCCCGATGGTCGTCGAGCAGACGACGCGCGGCGAGCGGTCCTACGACATCTTCAGCCGCCTCCTCAAGGACCGCATCGTCCTCTTCGGTACGCCGGTCAACGACACCACCTCCAACCTCGCGGTCGCGCAGCTCCTCTTCCTCGCCGCCGAGGACCCGGACAAGGACATCAACCTCTACATCAACTGCCCCGGCGGGCAGGTCTACAGCGGCATGGCCGTCTACGACACGATGCAGTACATCAAGCCCGACGTGGCGACGATCTGCGTCGGTCTCGCGGCGTCGATGGGGTCGATCTTCCTCCTCGGCGGGGCGGCGGGCAAGCGCGCGGCGCTCGCCAACAGCCGCATCATGATCCACCAGCCGTCGGGCGGCGGGCAGGGCATGGCGAGCGACATCGAGATCCAGGCCAACGAGATCCTCTACATCAAGAAGCGGCTCAACGAGGTCATCGCGCACCACACCGGCCAGTCCGTCGAGCAGGTCGAGCGCGACACCGACCGCGACAAGTTCATGAGCCCGGCCGAGGCGAAGGAGTACGGCATCATCGACAACGTCCTCGCGACCGGCGGCGGCGAGCCGGACAAGCCCGTCGACGAGCAGGCGTCCGAAGACTAGCAGCGGCCTCGGCCGAGCGTGCAGCGGGCGTGTCTTCCGGGACGCGCCCGCTTCGCATGCAGGCCGGCCTGCAACGAAGGAGGCCTCGGCGCGGGCACCTTCCCGCGGGGTTCGCCGTTGAGCCCCACACTCCCACCACCTCGCTCTATGATCCGTGCGCTTTTTCTCCTCGCGGCCGCCTGCCTCCTCGCCTTGCCTGCTGAGGCGCAGCAGCGCGGCCAGCGCTCCGGCGGTCAACGCCCCGGCGGCACCCTACCCACCGGCGTGGTCACCGGCACGGTCGTCGACCAGGCGAGCCTGGCCGTTCCCACGTCGAGCGTGGCGGTGTGGCGCGTGCCCCGGCCCGGCTCGGGACGCGACACGAGCCTCGTCACGGGGACCATCAGCGAGGCCGACGGGACGTTCCGGATCGAGGGCATCCCGCCCGGCCGGTTCTACGTCGACGTGAGCCACGTCGGCTACCTCTCCACGCGCGTCGAGGACGTGCGGATCAACCAGCGGGCGCGGCTCGTCGAGCTCGGCGAGATCGTGCTCGCGGCCGATGTCGAGCAGCTTGAGGGCGTCCAAGTCGAGGCCGAGCGCGAGCAGGTGTCCGTGCAGATCGACCGGACGGTCTACAACACCGCCGACAGCCCGGCGACCGCCGGCGGCAACGCCACCGACGTCCTGGAGACGATCCCCTCGGTGGACGTGGACATCGACGGCAACATCAGCCTGCGCGGGAGCGGCAACGTCGCCGTGCTCGTCAACGGCAAGCCCGCACCGGTGGCAGCGGAGTTCATCGCGGCCTACCTCCAGAGCCTCCCCGCCGGCAGCGTCGAGCGCGTCGAGGTGATCCCCAACCCGTCGGCGCGCTACGAGCCCGACGGGATGAGCGGGATCATCAACATCGTCCTCCGCCAAGACGTGGACCGGGGCTTCGGCGGCACCGTGCAGGCCGGCGGCGACTCGCGCGGCAGCTACACGGGGACGGTCAATCTGACCTACGGGCGGGGACCGCTCGCGCTCGCCGGCTCGTACGGCTTCCAGCAGGAGCAGGATGTCGGCGGCGGCAGCAGCTTCTCCACCAACCGCTTCGACTCGCCGGTCACGTTTCTGGACCAGGTCGAGGACGAGGACGAGGAGGAGACCTCGCACAGCCTCAGCCTCAACGCCGACCTCGCACTCTCGGCCCGGACCACGCTCTCGGCCGCGACGCAGTTCGGGCTGCGCGACGAGCGCGAGCTCGAGGTCAACGACTTCCTCGAACTCAACGCCGACGAGGACCCGGTGCTCGCCTACGAGCGCCTCGTCGAGGAGGTGGGGAGCCGGCAGAGGGCCGACGCCCGCCTCGGCCTCCGGCACCGCTTCGGCGCGGCTGACGCCGAGACGCCGCACAGCCTCGACGTCGAGGCCCGCTACAACCGCTCTGTCAACGACGACGACGAGACCTTCGACCAGAACCTCCTCAGCGGCGAGCCGACGGGCGACGTCCGCCAGTTTCAGCTCTCGGACCAGGAGCGTGAGCGGGACGAGGCCTCGCTCGAAATCAACTACGTCCGGCCCCTCGCCGGCGGCCGCCTCGAAGCGGGCTACAAGGGCGAGGTCCAGACCCGCTTCGAGTCGCTCTTCGCCGAGACCCGCAACGAGGAGACCGGCGCGTTCGAGCCCGACGCGGGCCTCAACAACACGTTCGACTTCGAGGAGCAGATCCACGCAGCCTACCTCCAGGGGGCCCGCGAGTTCGGTGCCCTCGGCGTGCAGGTAGGCCTCCGCGCCGAGACGGCGCAGACGACGTTCGCGCTTCTCAACACAGGGGAGGACTTCGACAACGACTACACGAGCCTCTTCCCGAGCGCTTTTCTCAGCTACGACCTCAGCGACCGGACGGTGCTCCGGGCCAGCTACAGCCGCCGCATCGAGCGCCCGCGCACGCGCCTCCTCAACCCGTTCCCGAGCCTCGACGACCCGAGCAACCCGCGCATCGGCAACCCGCGCCTGCAGCCGGAATACACCAGCTCGTTCGAGGTCGGGGCCGTCCGCTTCACGCCGTGGGGGTCGCTCACGCTCACGCCGTTCCTCCGCTACACGACCGACGCCGTCCAGCGGATCGCGGTCATCTGCGCCGACCGCCCGACCGGCGCGGCGGCCGCGCTGTGCGGCCCCGGCGTCATTGCCGTCCGCACCGCCGAGAATGTGGCGACGAACACGTCCTACGGCGTCGAACTGATCGGTGCCGTCACCGGTCGCGGCGCGCTCGACGGCCTCCGGGGCTTCGCGAGCGTCGAGGGTTTCCGCTTCGTCAGCGACGGGTCGACCTCGGCCGGCGATTTCGAGAACGACGCCTTCGGGTGGGGCGGCCGCCTCAGCGCGAGCTACGCCCTCGGCGACCGCGTCGGGTGGCGCGGCCTCGACCTCCAGGCCAACGTCCGCTACCGCGCGCCTGTGGAGACGGCCCAGGGACGGCGCGGGGGAAACGTCTTCATGACGTTCGCGGCGCGGACCGCGCTCCTCGGCGACCAGGCTAGCCTCACGGCTCGGCTCAGCGACCCCTTCGGGTTGGCCGGGTTCAACTTCACGATCGACCGGCCCTCGCTCTTTCAGGAGTTCGAGCGCGACTGGAAGGCGCAGCGGCTCAGCCTCGTCTTCCAGTACAACTTCGGCCGCCAGGAGCAGCAGCGCCGAGACCGGGGCGGCGAGCGCGACGACGACTTCGACGACGACGAGATCTAGGTGTGCGGTCCCTGGTTGCGATGGGACTACCGGCGCGGAGAACGCCGCGCCAGCGCACCACAGGTCACAAAAAAGCGCCCACGCCGAAGACCGGCGTAGGCGCTCGTAGGTACCGCGTACGGGATTTGAACCCGTGTTACCGCCGTGAGAGGGCGGCGTCCTAGACCCCTAGACGAACGCGGCGTGTCGGGCTTAGGGGCAGAAGATACTCCTCGAATCGCCCAACCGAGCCCGGTACACCCGTTTTTCACGCCTCGCCGCGCAGCGAGTCCTCGCCGCGCACCATCGCGATGTGCGGGATGCCCGCCTCCTCAAAGACGGGGCCGACCGGCTCGAATCCGAACGCAGCGTACAGCGGCTCCAGGTGGGCTTGGGCGTGCAGCACGAGGGTAGCGAATCCGGCCTGCTGCGCCTCGCGGATGGCCGCTTCCACGATAGCCCGTCCGAGCCCCCGCCCACGCCAGGCGGGAAGCACAGCGAAGCGTTCCAGCTTGGCTGCTGCGCGCCCCCTGTAGGTTACCGGGCGCCACCGGGCCGTGGCAACCGGGGTACCGTCCACCTGCCCGAGCAAGTGGTGACACGTCCGGCCCCGCGCTGCGGCCGCGTCCCAGGCGTCCCACTCTTCGTCCGGCGGGCAGGCCTGTTCTTCGACGAAGACCCGCTGGCGGATGCGCTGCGCCTCCTGCCAGTGGCGGTCTGTCGTGACGGCGAGGACGTCCACGGCTCAGCGCTGGCGGCGGGCGCTACGGGTCAGAAACTCCGCCGTACGCTCCCCGTTGCCCGGCATCACACGCTCCTTCATCGAGTGGAAGCGGCCATTCAGCGCGCCGTCAGGGCAGCCCACGTCGTAGCCGTAGAACTCGCTGGCACCGTCGATAGCGGTTGCCATACGCTCGAGTGCTTCGAACTGCTCGAAGGGGACACTCGGATCACACTCGTGATGATGGGCAACCGTACTCGGGAGGAAGGCTGCAAGCCGCGCCGCCGAGCGCTTCAGCAGTTCCAGGCGGGCCATGTCATGCGAGATCTCGCCCTCGGAGAGTGCCGTCAGGACTTCTTCGAGGAGGTAGGTGGCCCCGCGCCCGATCACGAATCCCTCTAGTGGCTCGTCCGCGAGGTACGACTCGGCGATCTGCCGGACCACCGGCGAGAAAAAGTCGGTAGGGCCGAAGTAGACCGCCGCCGACTGGGCCCGCTCGTCGCGGATCGCCATAAGGAGCGAGACCGCCCCGCCCCGGCTCGCGCCGAGCGTGGCGAAGCCGCGCGTCTCAAGGAGGTCAGGGAACGTTTCCAGCGTCGCGTTCAGGAGGGCGATGGCGTCGTCTACGTCCCGGTCCCACGGGTCCAGTTCGCCTCCTGAGACAAGGTCTCCGATGGGCGTGTTGAAGAGCGGCTCGGACCGGTAGGTGGGCGCGACGATTACACTCCGGCTCCCGACGGCGGTGAGAGGACCGGTAACGAAACGGTCCAGTTGCTTGCTCAGGTCAAGCCCGTTGGAGCCGCCGTGGTGGTACACGACGACCGGCCAACCGCCCTCCGGCGGCTGGCCGGGCGGGAAGCGGACCGCCCCGTAGTGCGTGAAGGGCGCGCCGCCTACCGTGTGCGAGAGGATCACGAGCCGGCTGCCGTCCCCGAAGAAATCGTCGTCGTACTCAACGGCGATGTCCTCTGGGTCGTAGGTGTCGCCGCGGCTCCGGGCCGACCACTCCTGGAGGACCTGCGCGATCTCCGCGTCAGTTGGCGGGGCGAAGAGGCGGTCGAAGTCCACGCCCTGGTGAGGGCGGAGGGTGTCGCTGCCGATGCAGCCGCTGCCCCATAGGATGACGGTTGCGAGCAGGCAGGCAAGGCCGAGGCGAAGATGGGCTGACATGGAGGGAAGAAGTGGGTAGAACACGCAAGCCCCAACGCGCAAACAGGGGACGAGCGCATGCGGTTTCCCCAAAACCTCGTCGCCTGCCTTTCTGGCCTCACCCCTGCGCAGCCCTCAGAGCAGGTCGTCGTCGCGGTCCTCGTAGCTGCTCAGCCGCTCCACTTCGTGCGTGAAGCGCTCCAGCGCGGCGGCGGCACGGCGGCACCGGGCCGGGTCGCCCTCGCAGGCCCCTTCCAGGCCGCCGAGTGCGAGGCGAAGCGCGCCGAGCGCGTCGGCGAAGTCGCGCTCCCGGAGTGTGGCTGCGCGTTGCGGCTGGACGAAAAAGACGGTGGCCATGATGTATGATCGAAGGGTGCGATGCCAGTATCAATAGTGTTTAGGGCATGTCTAAGCTCAGGCAGCTTCTGTCAACTTTTCGAGCCGTTCGGGCGGGGAGGACGCCGCTTTGAAGGAGCGGACCCGTAGCTTCCGGCATCTCTTTCCTGCTTTCGCCCCTCCGACCCTTCCCCCTCTTGACCCACATCGGCCTGATCTACGGAGGCCAGTCCTCCGAGCACGAGGTGTCCGTCCGCTCGGCCCGGAATGTCTTCGCCGCGCTTCGGCCGGAGCGGTACCGCGTGACCCCGGTCCGCATCGACCGGACGGGGCGCTGGCACCTAGAGACGGCGGATAGCGCCGCGCTCCACAGCGCAGCAGGCCAGGCCGCGACGGCTCCGGCGGGCACGGACGGCGTTCTCGCCCTCGCCGCGCTCGACCTGGACGTGGCACTCCCGATGCTCCACGGGCAGAACGGCGAGGACGGCCGGGTGCAGGGGTTTTTGCAGACGCTCGGGATTCCCTACGTCGGGGCCGGGGTGCTGGCCTCGGCGGCGTGCATGGACAAGGAGGTCACGAAGCGGATCCTCCGCGACGCCGGGCTGCCGATCGTGCCCTTCCGCCTGGCCCACCCTGGCGACCGGCCCACCTTCGAGGTCGCTACGGCGGACCTCGGGCCGGTGCTGTTCGTCAAGCCCGCCAACTCCGGCTCGTCGGTCGGCACGGCGCGGGCGGAGGACGAGGCGGGCTACGAGCAAGCCCTCGACGAGGCGTTCGGCTACGACAGGAAGGTGCTCGTCGAGGCCGCGATCGCGGGCCGCGAGATCGAGTGCGCCGTCCTCGGCAACGAGGAGCCCCGCGTGGCCGTCCCCGGCGAGATCGTCTCCACGGCAGCCTTCTACACCTACGACGCGAAATACGAAGACCCCGACGCATCGCGCATGGAGGTCCCGGCCGATCTCCCCGAGGAGGTGGCCGAGCGCGTGCGCGGGCTCGCCGTCGAGGCCTACCGCGCCCTGGGTTGCGAAGGCATGTCCCGCGTCGACTTCTTCCTCACGCCGGGCTACGACGTGTTCGTCAACGAGATCAATACCATCCCTGGCTTCACCGAGCGCAGCATGTTCCCCGTCATGTGGAAGCACAGCGGCCTGCCCATCGAGGACCTCCTCGACACCCTCGTCGACCTCGCCCTCGACCGGCACGAACGCGACGCCCGCTTCAAGACGACTCGCTGACGCGAGACGGACAGAAAGCGGGGAGGGTGGGAAGGAGATCTCCTGACGCGGACCACCATCGCTCGACATTCGCCACTCGACACTCGCAACTCGACATGCCTTACTCCACCGACACCCGCACGCTTGAGCCCGGCGACACCTACGTCGCCATCCGGGGCGAGACGCACGACGGCCACACGTTTGTCCCGCAGGCGATTGAGCGTGGCGCGGCCGGCGTCGTGGCCGAGCGCGACGTGAAGCTACCCGACGGCGTCGAGCTCACCCGCGTCGAGGACTCTGTGGACTGGCTCGTCGGGCAGGCGACGGAGAAGGTGCAACGGCTCGGGCCCGACATCGTCGCCATTACCGGCTCGATGGGGAAAACGACGACGCGGACGGCGGTCGCTGCGGTGCTCGGCGAGACGTTCGAGGTCGTGGCCTCCGAGGGGAACAAGAACACGCCGCTCGGTCTGTCGCTGCTCATCGTCAACCGCGACATCACGCCTGCGACCAAGCTCGTCCTGGAGATGGGGGCCCGCCTCGAAGGCGACCTCCGGGAACTGTGCACGTACTTCCCGCCGGCGGTGTCGGTCGTGACCGTCGTGCGGGGCGTCCACGTCGAGACGCTCGGGAGCATCGAGGGCGTGCAGCGCGAGAAGTCGGAGCTGGTGCGCGCCCTCGGGCCGGGCGGGACGGCGTGCCTCAACGGCGACGACCCGCGCGTGCTCCAGATGGCCGAGGTGAACGCAGGGCGCACCGTCACCTACGGCACCGGCCCGGACTGTGACCTCCGGCCCGACCGTATCACGGCCGAGCTTCCGATTCTCGGCGAGCACGCCGCGCTCACGGCGCTCGCGGCTTTCGGCGTCGGCCTCGCCTTTGGAATGGACGACGCGGCGATCAACCGAGGACTGGCGAAGATCGAACCCGAGAAGGGACGGCTGAACCGGCTGCGCGGACTCGGCGGGAGTACGCTCATCGACGACACCTACAACGCCTCGCCCGACGCCACGCTCGCCGCACTCCGCGTGCTCGAAACGCAGGACGGGACGCGGCGCATCGCGTTCCTCGGCGACATGCTGGAACTCGGCGAGACCGAGGTCGAGGAGCACGCCCGCGTCCTCGCCGCCGCCGTGCGCGCCGCCGACCAGGTCCACGCTGTCGGGAAGATCATGGCGCAGGCTGCGGAGACGCTGCCCGAGGCGCAGCGCGAGCGGGTCACGCTGCACCCGGCCTCGTCCGGCGTGGCCGAGGTGCTCCGCTCCGGCGGCCTCCTCCAGCCGCAGGCCGGCGACGTGCTGCTCGTCAAGGGCTCGCAGGGCACGCGGATGGAGCGCATCTCGGAGGCGCTGCTCCACCCCGACCTCGACCCGGCCGGCGCGCTCCCGCGCCAGTCCGAAAGCTGGAAGCAGATCGCGTGACGGCAGACGGAAACCCGTAGGGGTACAGCGGTGCTACGCCCTGGCCAGCAGACCGCTCGGGCACGGCACCGCCGTGCCCCTTACGCAGACCGGCCCAGCGCGTCATTCGGAATAGACTACCTCGGCGAGCACCTGCCCGACCTGCGCGAGGCTCGTGGGGCTGACGTGCTCCGGCGTGTCGCGCGTGGTGTGCCATGTGTTAGGGAACGGCTGGTGGATCAGGTCGATCACCGGAATGCCAGCGCGGAGGAACGGTACGTGGTCGTCGGTGATGGCCCCGCCCGGCGTGTCGACGAACGCGTCGGCCCCGATCCGCTCGGCGATGGCCCACACGCGGTCGACGAGGCGCGGGGCGTACCGCTGCGAGTAGGCCTCGCGCGGAATACGCAGGTCCGTGTCGCCCACGAGGTCGACGAGGAGGCCGAAGGTCGGGCGGTAGGTCGGGTTGTCGCGCACGAAGGCGGCCGAGCCGATGGCGAAGGGAATGATCGCCGTCGTGTCATCGTCGTAGGTGCCGGAGTCTTCGAGATCGAAGAGAATGAGGTCTACGCCGACATCGGGTGCGTCGGCGGCGAGGAGGCGGGCCATCTCTAGGAGCACCGCCACGCCCGAGCCGCCGTCGTTTGCGCCGAGGACAGGCTCGCGGTGCTTCGCCGGATCGGGGTCGCGGTCGGCGTGGGGGCGGGTGTCCCAGTGGGCGCAGAGCATGATCCGCGTGCCCACGCCGGGGTCGAGGTTGAACGAGGCGACGATGTTAGTGCCCTCGACTCGTGAGTCTTCGACCGTCGTCGAGTCCGGCAGCGTGCTCGTGAACGGTTGCTCGAGCACCCGGTCGGCGAGCGGCGTGAGCGTCTCGACGAGCCACTGCCGCGTCCGGTCGTGGCCCTCGCTGCCCGGTATCCTCGGCCCGAAGGCGACCTGCTGGAGCACGTGGTCGTAGGCCCGGTCGCCGTCGAACGTCGGGACCGTGGTGCTGCGAAGTGACCAGAGGCCGACAGCGAGTGCGGCAAGCAGCGCTGCAAGGCCCGCGAGCACGAGAGGCCGTCGCCACAGAGGCATCGCCGCCGGCTTCGCCTTTCGCTGCGCCACGGTCTAAAACCCGCCGCAGAAGGCGTCCACCGCGTCGTCGTCGGCGAGGATGCCCTCGGCGAGGCTGAAGTACTGGAGCGTGCCCAGGTCGCCGCCGAGCACCGCAGGCTCTGGCGCGTAGGCAAGCTCCTCGGCGAGCGCCCGTGCCTCGTCGAGATAGTGAGCGTAGCGCGCCGCGCGCTCGGCAGGCGTCGGCGGCGCGGGCGGCGCGCTCCGGCCGAGGGCCGCCGCCACGGAGAGCGGGGCCGGCTCCGCCCGGCCGTCCCGGTGCGCCCACGTCCCGGAGTTCAGGTGGAAGCGGTAGAGCGGGAGGAACCGCGCCCCGTGCTCGGCCACGAAGCGGACCGCGTCGATGAGGTAGTCGGCCTCGGCGTCGTCCATCGTGTAGTGGAAGCCGACGCGGCACCAGCCGGGCTTGACGCCGTGGACGCCGTCGCGCGAGAGCGCCAGGAGCTGCCGCGCCCGGTCGAGGCGGATGCCGAGGAGCCGGTGGGCGTACGGCCCGGCGCACGAGCACCCGGCGCGGCTCTGGATGCCGAAGAGGTCGTCGAGGAGCGTCGTCACGAAGCGCGGGTGGAGGTACTGCTCGTCGGCGCTCCGCAGGTTGAACGAGACGATCCCGACGCGCGCCTCGGGGTCGGCCGGACCGAGGATCTCGACGGCCTCGCCCCACCGCTCGAACGCCCGGTGGAGCAACTCCTGCTCGCGGTGCTCGATGGCCTCGACGCCGACGGTCTCCTTGATCTGCATCGCCAGCGCGGCGCGGAGCGTCTGCAGGATACCCGGCGTCCCGGCCTTCTCGCGGGACTCGACGTCGGTGATGAACTCGTGCCCCTCGGTGTTGACGTAGACGACCGTCCCGCCGCCGCCGACGCTCGGGGCCAGGTCTTTCGGGTAGACCCGCTCGTTGAAGACGAGCACGCCGCACGACCCCGGCCCGCCGAGAAACTTGTGCGGGGAGATGAACACCGCGTCGAGCGCCGCCTCTGGGTCGCCCTCGGGGTTCATGTCGATCTCGACGTAGGGCGCGCTCGCGGCGAAGTCGAAGCAGGCGAGCGCTTCGTGGCGGTGGAGGAGCCGCGCCACCTCGTGGACCGGCGTCTTGATGCCCGTCACGTTCGAGGCCGCCGAGAACGACCCGATCCGCTGCCGGCCGTGCCAGCGCGGGTCCTGCAGGAGCGTTTCGAGGTGGGCCAGGTCGAGCCGGCCTTCGTCGTCGAGGTCGACTTCGATCACCGTCGCGAGGCCTTCGCGCCATGTGACCTCGTTCGAGTGGTGCTCGTACGGCCCGACGAACACGACCGGCTGCCGCTCCCGGAGGAGATGCCCGAAGGCCTCGGCGTCGCCCCGGGCGTGGTCCCGCCACAGCCCGAAGAGCGCGTGCCGCGTCGCCGGCGGAAGGGCTACCCCGAGGAGCTGCTGAAACTTGTCGATGGCCCCCGTCGAGCCCGTCCCGCAGGCGATCAGCCGCCCGTCCGGTCCGGCGTTGACGGCCTGCTTGATGAGGTCCTCGGCTTCGTGGAGGAGCCGTGTCGTGGCCCGCCCCGTCGTGCTGTCCTCGGTGTGGCTGTTGGCGTAGAGCCGGGCGAGGTCCGAGAGGTAGGCGTCGACGAACCGCAGGCTCCGGCCTGAGGCCGTGAAGTCGGCGTAGACGAGCAGCCGCTCGCCGAACGGCGTCTCGACCGGCGTGTCCACGCCGACGGTCTCGGCGCGGAGCGTGGCAAAATCGAGTGCGGGCAAGGTCATGGCATCACGGTCTGTTTCGACACAAGATAGAGGCCTTCTGCGCTCAGGCAGCCACGGCTACAGAAACTCCACACGGTTCTGCCTCTCGTCAGGCGCGTACAACTCGGAGACGAGAGCCAAGCCGCGCATGATCGTGCCGACAGGCGTTCCTTGCCTAGCGTGAGCGATGCCCGCGCGCTCTGCGCCCGACGCGTGCAGGCGCAGGACGTCGTTGTCCTGCGTGAGGAGCATGTGACCTCGCCCATGGTCGAAGGCAAGCGGCTCATCGTCGGCGGCCCCGAGCATGGCTGCTCCGTAGGTCGTCGTCACCTCGATGCCCCGCCGCCGCAAGCCTTCGGCTACAGCGTTGGAGCTGTGCTCATCGGCGTAGAACTTATACCACCTCTGAGGATTGTTGCCTCACTCTCATGTCATGCCCGCGCAGGCGGGCATCCATCAGGCGGCGGCGCTTCACGTAGGGGGGTGCATGGGTCCCCGCCTACGCGGGGACGACCTCGTGTAGGTGAGACACTATCC
>JBCDKT010000070.1 GCA_038746285.1 Bacteroidota bacterium | reverse complement strand
GACCTCCCGCCCTCCCGCCCTCCCGACCTCCCGACCTCCCGACCTCCCGACCTCCCGACCTCCCGACCTCCCGACCTCCCGACCTCCCGACCTCCCGACTCGCCATGCGCCTCGCGCACATCCTCGTCCCGTGCCTCCTGCTGGTGGCGGCCTGCCGGTCGGCCCCGCCGGAGACGCTCCCGCTACCGCCGCTGTCCGAGCGGACCGAGCAGTGGCAGGCGTGGCGCGCGGCGAAGGACTCGCTGTTCCGCTCCCCCGAGTCGCCGCTGCTTCCGGCGCAGCAGGCCGGGTTCGAGACGCTCGACTTCTTTCCCTACGACCCCGCACTAGCCTTCGCCGTCACGCTGGCCCCGGCGCTGGAGCGCGATACGCTCCGCATGGCGACCTCCACCGGCGAGCCGCGCGACTACATCCGGTTCGGCACGTTCTCGCTGCCCGTCGGCGCACGGCGCTACCAGATCACGGCGTTCCAGGCCATCGAAACGGACCTGGACCGCGGGCAGCCGCTTCGCCTCTTCATCCCGTTCATGGACGCCACGAGCGGCCGCTCGACCTACGCCGCCGGGCGCTACCTCGACCTCGACCCCACCGCCGACGGGCGCTACGTGCTGGACTTCAACTACGCCTACAACCCCTACTGCGTCTACAATCCGGCCTACAGCTGCCCGCTCCCGCCGCCCGAGAACCGGCTGGCGCTGCCGGTCCCGGCTGGCGAGCAGAGCTTCGACCCGTCCTAGTGCTGCGACAAGCTCACGTTGACAGGTAGGTCATCCTGAACGTGGTTCAGACCGCGCAGCAGCGGCGCAGCCCATCTACGGGCCACGCCTCAGATCCCGGATCGGGGTCCGGGATGGCAAAGAAGAAAGCCTGTCCGTCTCAACGTACCAGAGGACTGGGCCCTGTCTCGTAAATCGCTCACGGGCTGCGAACGGCCACCGAAACCGCGCCCTGCGTTGGTCTCGTCGTCCGATGCTCCAGCATTGGTCTCCTCGGCTGCCTCGGGCGCGGCTCCGCTGCCTCGTTCTCGCCTCCCGCTCCAAATCACGAGGCAGGGCCTAGCGCGCGGCCTGCATCACCCGGGAGGATGCAGCGGGACCGTACTCTCAGTCGCGCCCCCGATAGCCGTCATCGTACCGGTCAGCCTGGCGGCGGGCGCGGTACTCGCTTCGGCGCACGACCTCGCGGTAGAGGCGGCGCTGGCGGACGTCGAGTTCGCGCTCGATTCGGCGGTCGGTGCGGTGCCACCAGGCCCAGGTGGACCGGTCGGCGTAGCGGCGTGGGAATGGGTTGGCCCGGCTCCAGTTTCGGGGAGATGTGCGCCGGAGGCGGTCCACGGCGCGGTCGGTGAGGAGCAGGGCGATGCGGCGCTCCTGCCGCCGGTCGAGGCGGAGGACGCGGTCCAGCTCGCGGACGTGGCGGCGGGCGTCCCGGCTGACCCGGGCGCGCGCTCGGTGCTCGGCCCGGGGCAGCGCGTGGCGGGCCGCCGGCCCCCGGTGGTCGTAACGCACCGTGGCACTGCCCGGGACGCAGCCGGCAGCGGCTAGGCCGAAGACGAGAAAGAGCAAGGCAGGGTACCGAGCGTGCAGGGAAGACATAGAAGCGCGTGCTGAGGAACGGGTGGTCCGGTGCAACCTCCGCCTTCCAAGCCGCTGCTCCGGGACCCGAAGTCACGCTCCCGCCCAGGACCGCTACGCAAAACGCCCTTCGGCGAGGGGTGCCCCGTGGTGTCGGGCACCGCCTCGCCGAGGGCGTGCGAGGTCAGGGTGGTGGGACGCCTGGCCTCGGTACGGGTCGCTCGGCAGCCCTACTGGACGTGCTGCTCGGCGACGACGATCTCACCTGTTCCGATACCCCGCATTCGCACGCCGGCGATCTCGGTGGAGGCGTCCAGCCTATTCTGCGGGACGATGTCGAGAAAGGTGGCAGGCACCGGGATCTCGCCGCCCTCGGGGGTGACCCATGCCACGCCGTCGCCGCCGACAGCGGCGCGGTCGTAGTCTACGGCCACCACGATCACCTGCTCGTCGCCTTCTTGGACAATCTCGAAGTGGAACGAGGTGGGCCTCTCCCGGAGCGAGCCGACCGTCTGCGGCTGTGCGGCCGAGAGGGAAGCGCTGGTGTGCCGGACGCTCTCGTCCAGCCGCATCTCGACGTTGAAGAGGCCGCCCATTCCGCTCATGTCGACCTCGACTTCGGTCCGGCCGTCCTTCAGGCCGCGGTGGAGCACGCTGGCGAGCACGTCGTGGGGAGCGGGGCCGGTGACGAGGTCGATGATGAACTCACCGCCGGGCGGCACGTCGACGGGGTAGAGCAGGAAGTCTCCCTTCACGCTGCCGGGTGCCTCGATGACGACGGTGTTGTTCCGCTGAGCCTGGGCCGAGAGGGGAAGATCGGCGGCGGCCTCCGGGTTGTCGTCGGCCGAGTCGCAGCCGGTGACCGCGAGCAGGCCGGCCAGGAGAACGAGGACGGTGCCGCGGCGGCAGCGGTGCAGGAGGGCAGTAGGGGGGCAGAGGGTGTGCATGGCTAGTCGGGTCTAGGAGGATCGTGTAGAGCGCTGTCCGCATGCTTTCTGGCGGACAAGTCCAACCTAGAGATTCCCGCTCGGCCGCCCGTAGCACGCAGGGACAATTCTGGTGGTCGAATCGCACATTGTGCTGCAGGACACGAGCCCCACAGACCCAGTCCCTGCTACCCGGCCACATAGTGCGTATGTACTATGCCCGCCCGACGCGCGTCGCCCTGGAGGGCATGGTGAACCCACAGCCACCGCAGGGCGAGAGGCTGACCTTGATAACCCCAGTTGTGCCCTGCCCATCCATCGTGCCTGTTGACCGCAGACAGAACCTGCCCCGGACACCGATCCGGGGGACGGCAGACCGCCGTAGGTGCTGGAACCAGCGGTCCGCCGTCTGCGGTCTGCCGTCTCAGTCTTGAACCCCCCTACTAGACAACTTGAGTTTGATAACAGCAGACGGCCGACCGTAGACCGCGAGGTTGAGCGCGGCCGCTACTCGTCCGCGAAGCCGTGCTTCCACGCCCACGCAATCGCCTCGCGGTACGAATGCACCCCGAGCTTGGCGTAGATGCTCCCGATGTGGTTGCGGATCGTGTTTTCCGACAGGCCGAGCGCCAGGGCGATCTTGTCGTTCGTCTCGCCCATTGCCATCAGGCGGAGGACGTCCTGCTCGCGCCGCGTGATCGGCGGGTCGTCGGGCTTGGTGGGGCGGACGAACCAGCGCCCTTCGCCCCGGGCCACGGCGCGCACGGCCTCGACGATGACCTCGACCGGTTTCTCCTTGGTGATGTACCCGGCAGCCCCGCTCGTGAGCAGGCCTTGCACGTAGGCCTCGTCGTCGTAGGCCGAAACGGCGAGAATGCGGGTGCGGGTTTTTGCTTCCTGCAGCGTACGTGCCACCTCGACCCCGGACTGCCCCGGCATGCGCATGTCGAGCACGAGAACGTCAGGGTCTAGGTCGCGGACCATGGCGAGGGCTCCGGGGCCGTCCGACGCCTCGCCGACGACCTCGAGGTCGGGTTGGGCTTCGATGGCCGTCCGGAGGCCTGCCCGGACCGAGGGGTGGTCGTCTGCCAGCACGATGCGGACGGGCGTCTTCATACGCTGTGGGATGTTGTGCGCTCTGCCGAGCGGTGATCCATCGGTGCGTGGGGGCCTCGCACGGAGCCCCGGTGCTAGGCCGCCTGGGGCGTGCTCGCCGGGGTGCGGCGCGCACGGCGCCTGATGAAGCGGAGCGGACGCGGCGCAGGCGTGCCGCCGTCGAGGGGCGCGGTGACCGTGATCGTCGTGCCCTGGCCGGGCACCGAGTCAATCTCCAGGTCTGCGCCGATGGCCTCGGCCCGGGCCGCCATGTTGGAGAGGCCGAAGCTCCCCTGCTCCGGGAAGGCCTGGCGCTCGGCCTCGGTGAACCCCCGGCCGTCGTCGGCGACGCGGAGCACGGCGCGACCGCGCTCGGCCCGGAGCGAGACCTCCACCCGGCTCGCGTGGGCGTGCTTCGCCGCGTTGCTGAGGGCCTCCTGGCACACCCTGAACAGCACGAGGCGCGTCTCCTGCGAGAGGTCGAGCGGTGCATCGTCGCTGGCGAAGTCGCAGGCCAGGGCCGGGTAGCGCAGGCGGAACCGCTTCAGGTGGCCACGCAGCGCCGCGGCCAGCCCGAAAGGCCTGAGCGCAGGAGGGTGCAGGTCCGACATGATGGCTCGGAGTTCGGCGATCACGGTGACGAGGTCCTCTTCCAGCACCTCGGTGTCGTGCGTAGTGTCAGCCGGAGCAGACGAGGCCTCGGCAGGCTCGGTTGCAGCGGCCGGTCCGGGCAAGGCCTGGCGGAGCGCGCCGAACTGCATCTTGATCCCGTGGAGGTCCTGGAGCGGGCCGTCGTGCAGTTCGTGGGCTAGGCGGCCGCGCTCGGCCTCTTGCCCGGCGGCGAGGTGGGCGCGCGACTCGGCGAGGCGCTGCAGCTCGGTCTGCTTGCGCCGGAACCGCAGCCAGACCACGAACGCGGCCAGTGCCAGCCCCGCCAGCAGGCCGGCGGCCAGCACCCAGAGCACGCTCATCTGCTTGGCCCACCGGACCCACAGCGTGTTCCCCAAGAGGTCGACTCCGAGGCGCTCGCGATCAGAGGAGGCGCTTTCCCCGAGCTCCCGGTTCATCTGCTCGATGATGGTCCGAGCCGTGATCGACGGAAGGGTGACGGTCGGAGCCGTCTCGTCGGTGCCCTCGCGCAGCATCAAGAACCCGTCGTCCGTGATGCGGAAGAAGACGAGGCCTTGTATCTCGCCGTCCACTCGGTGGGCGAGGTAGCCTTCGCGCGCCGGACTCGTCTCGGCCTGGCCTCCAGCCTCCGGCGGCGCGGCCGCTTCGGGCTGCGCACGGACGCCGGAAGCGGCCAGCAGGCACACGAGGAGTCCTCGGCCCGCGTGCCGCGTGAGTAGATCGATCATACCATCGCCCTGGTCAGTAGCTCAGCAGCGTGATCAGAGAGACAATGCCGAGCTGCCGTGTGCCGGATAGAGTCCCCTGCCCTACCCCGTGCTGAGCCTTCGTAATCGTTTCTGGAAGCCCGTCGCTGGGCTCCGCACGTTGAGAATATAGGGCTCAGCTTGCAGGCGTGCTACACTAACTACTGTAGCCTATTTCCCCCTCTAGCCTGTCGGCGATGGCCGGGGCATGCCGGCGGGGTGCTCCAGCGACGGGTGGAACGCCGCGCCGAGCGCCGCGGCCCGGCTGCCGAGTGCCGCCGCCGCCACGCGGACGCCGCCGCGCGGGACCGTCCATGCCGCCGCGCCGACGCGCTCGGCGAGGCCTGGCAGGATGCAGTCGGCGCTGTTCATCACGCCGCCGCCGAGCACGACGAGGTCCGGCCCGAAGGCGTGGACCGCGTTGACGACGCCGAGCGCGAGGTCGTCGAGGTAGCGGTCGAGCGTGGCTTGGTACGGCGCGCCGTGTGTGCGGACGGCCTCGAAGAAGGCGGGGAGCGTGGCCCCGACGGCCGACGGGAGGTCCAGGTGCGCGTCCTCGACGCGTGCCCTGAAGGCCGTCGCCGAGCAGTAGAGTTCGAGGCAGCCCCGGCTGCCGCAGGGGCAGCGCGGCCCGTTCCGGTCGATGGTGAGGTGGCCGCCGTGGATGCCGCTGAGCGGGTCGGCCCCGATGTAGGGCGCGCCGTGCGCCACGGTGGCCCCGCCCACGCCCGTGCCGAGCGTGAAGCAGACCATCACCGCCGTCCCCTGCCCCGCCCCGAAGCGCCATTCGCCCCACGCGTACGCTCGCGCGTCATTCTCGACGGCGAACGGAATGCCGAGGGCTCGCCCGAACGCCCCGCGCAGGTCGGCCCCCGCTAGGAGGTTGCCCTCGCCGAGGTCTTCGACGACGCGGCCCGCGCCGGAGTCGACGAGGCCCTTGATGGCAAGCCCGCCCACGGTGAGGTCGTAGCCGCCGGTCAGGCGCAGCGCGTAGACGATGAGGTTGTCCAGCAGGTCGCCCTGGAGGTGGGCGCGCAGCGGGGTCTGCTCGAAGACGACGCTCTCCCCGGACTCGGTGAACACGCCCGCCTTGAGGTTAGTCCCGCCGAAATCCATGCCGAATCGCATCACGCCTACCGCTTGTGAGACGGGAAGAAGTGGGGCAGCGCGTCGAGCAGGTGCGCGCGCCAGGTACCCCAGGTGTGCCCCTCCGGGTACTCGGCGTACTCGGCGTCGTACCCGCGCGCGGCGAGCGCTGCCTGGAGGCGGCGGTTGGCTGCGGTGAAGTCGGTCTCGTCGTCAGGGAGGAGCCCGGCACCGACGCTGCGCTCGTACGTCCCGACGTCGAGGCAGAGCCGAATCGGGGGAGCCTCAGCCTCCCGCAAGATACGGACTAACCTATTGTTCTGATAGGAGTGGTAGCCAGACTGGCTGTATCCTCCCCCGAATACGTCCGGGCGCCGCAGGGGCGCGTAGACCGCCGCCAGTCCGGCGTACGAGTCGCCGACGACGAGGCGGGCCTCGGGCGCAGCCTGGGTCCGGTAGCGGGCGTCGACGAACGGCACGAGTTCGCCGGCCAGGAAGGCCACGAAGTCGTCGTTCAAGGCGTACTCGGTCGCCCGGTTGGGGGCGGTGTAGCTGTGCCGGTTCGGCGGGTCCAGGAAGACGGCAACGACGGGCACGGCCTCGCCCCGGTTCGCCAGCCAGTCGAGCACGGCCGGGGCGTGGGCGAAGGCGACGTAGTCCTGCCCATCGAGGAAGATGACGGTCGGGTAGCGGGCCGCCTCGTCGCGCGCGTAGCCGGGCGGCGTGTAGACCAGCGCCTCGTGCGCGTAGGGCAGCGCGCCCGCGGGGAGGACGTGGCGGTCCAGCCCGGCGGCCGACCCCGGCGTACCGTCGCGGACTGGGGCGAACACCTCGGGATAGGCGTAGCCGGGCATCGCCACCTCGGAGAACGGGCCGAAGGCGCTCAGGACCCGGTGCGGGTTCGTCGGGTCCGGCGTCCCGGCCGTCTCGGCCCCGAACCCCTCGGCTTCGGAGTCCACCAGGAAGAGGTATTCCAGGCGCGCCTCGGGCTCGGCGGGCTCGCGGCGGAACCATAGGTCTGTCCCCTCGATCCGGCGCAGTGGGTCCGGCCGGTTCCAGCTGTTCGTGTCGCCCAGGAGCCGGACCGTGCGGGCCTCGCCCCGGTAGAGAAACACGACGGCGTCGCCCTCGACGAGCGGAGTCCGTTCCAGGCGGTCCCAGAAGGTGTCCGCCAGCGCCTGCCGGACGGACAGGGCCGCCTGCTCTGCGTGCGTCAGAAAAACGTCGAACGGCTCCGTCTGGGCGGGAGGCGTCACAGCCATGAAGCCGGCAAGAGGAAAGCAGCGAGAACGTTCTCGAAGGTACGACCCGCCGGCGAGCGCTTCGGCGGCGGTGGCGGCTGCCGAAAAAGTACCATGCCAGGCCTCTCCACGGGAACGCATCCTGCATGCGGAAACGGCGCAGCACCGCCGATATCTTCCGCGCCGGTCAGGAGGCTCACCCGCTCACCCCCACTCGATGGAATCTGTACTTCACGGCTCGCTCCAGAGCGTCCACGGCCAGCCGTCGTGGCGCCTCACCGGCCCGAACGTCGAAACGTTCGTCACGGAGCAGGGCGGGCACCTCGGTCCGACGACGTTCCGGCTCGGCGACCGCAACCTCCACCCCTACGCTGTGGCCCCGTGGGCCGAGGAGCCGGCCACCGGCCACCTGCTGCCTGTGCTGCGCGCGCTCCGGGGCGACTTTTTCTGCCTGCCCTTCGGCGGGAACGCGTCGTCCTTCAACGGCGAGGTTCACCCGCCGCACGGCGAGACCGCGAACGAGCGCTGGACCTTCGACGGCGCGCAGCGCGAGGGCGACGCCGTCTCGCTGCGCCTCCGTCTCGACCCGGCCGCGCGCAAGGGGCGCGTGCGGAAGGAGATCACGCTCGTGGACGGGCACACGGCGCTCTACCAGCGCCACTCGGTCACCGGCATGACGGGACCGATGAGCCTCGGGCACCAGGCCATGCTGCGGTGCCCCGACGCCGAGGGCAGCGGCCTGCTCGCCACGAGCCCCTTCGTGCTCGGCCGCACGTCGCCCGTGCCGCTCGAAGACCCCGCACGAGGTGGCTACTCGGTCCTCGCGCCGGACGCCTCGTTCGAAGCCCTCGACGCGGTGCCGACGGTGGCGGGCAGCCAGGCCGACCTCAGCCGCTTCCCGGCGCGGCGGGGCTACGACGACCTCGTCGCGCTCGCCTCGGACCCCACCCTGCCGCTCGCCTGGACGGCGGTGACGTTTCCCGAGGCGGGCTTCGTCTGGTTCGCGCTCCGGGACCCCGGCGTGCTGCGGCAGACGGTCCTCTGGTTCTCGAACGGAGGCCGGCACTACGCGCCGTGGAGCGGGCGCCACGCGGGCGTGCTCGGGCTGGCCGACGCCACCGCCTACTTCCACCTCGGCCTCGCCGAGTCGGCGGCCTCCAACCCACTCTCGGAGCAGGGCATCCCGACGTACGTTTCGCTCGCCGGTGGCCCGTTCCGCGTAGCCTGCATCCACGCTGTCGCCCGCGTGCCGGCCATGTTCGACCACGTCGCCGAGGTCTACGCCCACGACGGCGAGGACGCGGTCACCCTGACCTCGCGCAGCGGTGCGCTCGTGCGCGTTCCCCTGCGGCATCGGTTCCTCCGCGCCGCGGCCTGAAGCTACGGCTGCGCGCGAAAAGGGCCGGTGGAGCATGTGCTCCACCGGCCCGTCCCGACAGCCGAAGCCGTCAAGTCATCCTACGCGGCTGCTTACTTCAGCACCGTCATTCGGCCCGTCTCCACCTGCGCGCCTGCCTGCAAGCGGTAGACGTATACCCCGCTCGGGAGGTCCGACGCGTCGAACGTCACGCTGTGCTGGCCAGCGTCCATCGCGGCGTCGACGAGCGTGGCGACCTCGCGGCCGCGCACGTCGTAGACCACGAGCAAGGCGTCGGTCGCCTTGTCGAGTTCGAAGCCGATCTCGGTGGTGCGGGCAAACGGGTTCGGGAAGGCCCCGAACTCGGCGCGCGCAGCAGCGGAGACCGTGCTCTCCGAGGTCCACGGACGCGCCGCTACGGCCGTCCACTCGCCGACCTCCTTGAGCGCCGCCTTGTAGAGGCTCTCGTCGCGCGTCAGCTTGGCCTCAGCCATCGCCGCGTCGAGGTCCAGGCCGCGCGCCGAGCCGGTCACCGTCACGGTGAAGGCTTCGGAGTCAACCGTCGTGCCCGGGAATTGGCCGATGCGGACGGTGTAGGTGTACGTCCCCGGAGGCGCGCTCGGCGGCACGTTCTGCACGTAGCTGTTCGAGACCGAGGCCCCGCCTGCGACCGTGACGTCGTTGAAGACGTTGCCCTGAAGACCACCGGGCGCGGCCGTGAAGAACAGGTCGCCGGTGACCGCACTGGCCGTGTTGTTGTCGACGGTGAAGTTGACCGTGATGGAGCCACCCGGAGCCACCGTGGTGGTGCTCAGCGAGGCTGTCAGGTCGAAGTTCGGGCCGCCGCCGCCGGTGACGCCGGTCAGCGCGATCTCGTAGTTAGCACCGCCGAAGGCGACGGAGCCGGCGTCGTTCCAGTCGGCGAGCGCGATGTTGGTGACCGCCGGCGGGCCTTCGTCGCCGTTGGGGTCGGTGAACTCGGGGAAGATCTCGTCTCCGTCGGAGTTCAGCGCGTCGTTGTTGAAGTCGGTGATGCAGAGCAGGGCATCGCCGTTACTGATCATGCCGCCGTTGGCGGCCACGCTGTCCGGCGTGATGGCCGAGAGCAGCCCCAGGCCGCCGTCGTCGTCGTAGTAGACGCCGTCGGCGTCGCCGTCGAAGAGGAAGAGCTGGGTGTCGGTCTCGTCGTAGTCGACGACCGTCGCCGAGAAGTTCGCGGCGTCGGTGATCTCGATGGCGTAGCAGTCCTCGTCGGCGTCGTCGGCGATCAAGCCGATGATCGTCGTCTGGCCTACGGCGTCGGCAGCGGGCTCGTTCACGATGTCGCCGGCCTCGTCCGCCGGCGGCGGGTCGTTCTCTTCGACGAAGCCCGTGTAGGGACCGGCGTCGGCATTGGCGAACCCGGTGATGACGGCGATGTAGCTCGTCCCCGCCGTCAGGTTGATGCTCTCGATGCGCGAGCCGGAACCGAAGCCGGCGATGTCGTCGTCGAGCGCGAGAAGGTTGTCGCACACCGTCGAGGAGTCCGGATCGAAGCTGCCCTCGTAGAGATAGAGGTACTCGTCGTAGCCCGGCGTGTCGTCCACCTGGACAGCGTAGTCACCGTCTGCTGGGACCATGAAACTCTGCGTCTCGAAAGCGACCGCGGTGGCAAAGGTAGACGGCGCGCAGAAGGCCGGGTCGGCGCTGGACGCCCGCGCGTAGACGGGGTCGTCCGAGGTGTCACCGCTGAAGGTGACGACTGGCTGGCTGAAGGCCGCCGGAGCCGCAACGAAGACGGCGAGCAGAAGCGCGCCGAGGGTTGTAGTGAGCGTACGTAGCATGTTGGTAAGGGTTAGGTGAAGGGAAGCGCTACCAGCCCCGGCCGAGGACTATTCCCGTCCAGGACGGCAGTAACTTCGCTCATGAAGGGACCCCTAAGGTGCACACGGGCGAGGACTTTTGCAAGGGGCTAAGCAAAAAAAACTCAACTGACACCGAAAAGGGACGAATACGTCGGCGGGTTGTACCCGACATTTCGCCTCTCTTCGCTCCGGTTCAGCGAGACGGCCTCGCGGCACGGGGCGCGGGCTTAGTTTGCACCCCATGCCTCCCCCACGCGAGGACGCCCCTGCTCTCTTTCCCGGTCTCCTGGCACTCAGCCTGCTCCTGCTGGCCGGGGCCTGGCTCGGGCGCGCAACGACGGCGACGGGGCCGGACACCGGTGCCGCGTACGAGGAGCCGGCGGCCTCGCCGGAGGCGGTCCCCGCTGCCGAGAGCGTAGCCCCGGCCGAGACGCCGGATTCTGCCCGGGCCACCGTCCTCTTCCAGATAGATCCGCTTCCGGTCCCGGTCGTGCTGCCGGTGGCACCGGACGCCGCCGCGCCGCCAGCCTACCCGCTCCTCATTCCTGTGGTGGGCACCGAGCCGGAGGACCTCGTCGATACGTTCGCGGACTTCCGGGGAGACAGCACCCGCATCCACCGCGCCCTCGACATCCTCGCGCCGACCGGGACGCCGGTGGTAGCCGCTGCCGACGGTCGCATCGTCCGCCTCCACACCAGCACCCTCGGCGGCCTGACCGTCTACCAGCTCGGCCCGGACGGGCGCTACGTCTACTACTACGCCCACCTCGACGCCTACGCGGACAGCCTGGAAGCCGGGCAGGCCGTGCGCGCGGGCGACGTGCTCGGCACGGTGGGCGCGACGGGGAACGCGGACGCGGCCGTGCCGCACTTGCACTTCGCTATCTGGCGGCAGCGGCGCGGCGGCAGCGGATGGGGGGGCAACGCAGTCAATCCGTTCGAGGCGCTGACGCGCTAGGGAGGCCGCGGATCTGCCGGCGGGCTGCCGTCTGCGGTCCGGCGTCTGCGGTCCGGCGTCGGCAGCCTCCCCACGGAACCACCTCGACGGGTGAGGCAGCGCACGTAGGGGCAGGCCGACTTTGACTCCCAGGCAAGACGAAACCAACCTATTGCGCCTGAGCGAGATAGCGAGATGCGCCAGAAGCCGTGAGCCGATCCGTTCGCTTTTCCCGTTCTTCTTGGCTGGAGTGGTCCACCGCCGGCGATGCAGCCGTCCCTCCGTTCTCTTCAACCCTTCGCAACCATCCGTACCGGGAGGTACTCCATGCATCGTCCCTATCCTCTTCACCGGCTCGGCTTGCTCGCCGTAGCCCTCGCGCTCGCCGGCTGGCTCAGCCCGGCGCAGGCGCAGTCCTGCACCACCAACTGGACCAACGCCGCAGGCGGCAACTTCTCGAACGCAGCCAACTGGTCGGCCGGGGTCCCCGGCCCCTCCAGCGACGCCTGCATCATCCTGGCCGGCACCTACGTCGTCACGCTCGACGTAAACGCGAGCGTCAACCGCCTCACGCTCGGGCGGACCTCCGGCGCAGGCACGCAGACGCTCCGCAACGCGAGCCGCTTCCTTACCCTCGCCAGTGCGAGCACAGTCCGGGCACGCGGGGTCTACGACTGGCAGGGAGGCACCGTCAACGGTGCCGGGCCGCTGACCAACAACGGTCTCCTCGCGCTCTCCACGAGCGGTACGAAGGACATCGGCGGCGGCACAACGATCCGCAACGAAGCGCTCACCACGATGGCAGGCACGGGCGCGCTGCGCTTCCTCGGCGGGGCGAGCCAGTTCGTCAACGCCGCCGGGGCGACGTTCGACCTCCAGTCTGACGCCGACTTCAGCAACTTTAACGGTGGCAACACCTTCACCAACGACGGGCTCTTCCGCAAGTCCGGCGGCACCGCGCAGAGCATCCTCAGCAACGGCCCCGTCGCCTTCAACAACAACGCCACGGTCGTCGCCGAGACCGGCACGATCCGCTTCGACGGCGCGGGCACGCACGACAACCCGACCTTCACAGCCGCTGCCGGGGCTGAGGTCTATCTCAACGGGGGCGTGCAGACGATCGTCGGCACGATCTCGGGCAACCCGGCCGGGACGGTCCGCATGGACGCCGGCGCGACGCTCCAGGCCGACCTGCCTGGGATCGAACTGGACTTCGGCGGGACGGGCTTCGCGTGGCAGGGCGGCAACGTCGGCGGCGACGTCACGAGTGCCGGCCTGCTGCGCCTGACGACCAGTGGCCTCAAAGACCTCAACGGCAACGCGACCCTCACCAACGAGGGGCTCGTCGAGATGACCGACACGGGCGCGCTACGCTTCATCGGCGGAGCGAGCCAGTTCGTCAACGCGGCCGGGGCGACGTTCGACCTCCAGAGCGACGCCGACTTCAGCAACTTCAACGGCGGCAACACATTCACCAACAACGGCACCTTCCGCAAGTCCGGCGGCACGGGCCTCAGCCTCCTCAGCAACGGTGCCGTCGCCTTCAACAACAACGCGCTCGTGCAGGCCCAGACCGGCACGATCCGCTTCGACGGCGCGGGCACGCACGACAACCCAACGTTCACAGCCGCTGCCGGGGCTGAGGTCTACTTCAACGGGGGCGTGCAGACGATCGTCGGCACGATCTCGGGCAACCCGGCCGGGACCGTCCGCATGGACACCGGCGCAACGCTCGCCGGCGGTACTGTCGACTTCGGCGGGACGGGCTTCGAGTGGCAGAGCGGCAACGTCGGCACCGTGACGAACGCCGGCCTGCTGCGCCTGACGACCACCGGCACCAAAGACCTCAACGGCAACGCGACCCTCACCAACGAGGGGCTCGTCGAGATGACCGATCTGGGCGTGCTGCGCTTCCTCGGCGGGGCGAGCCAGTTCGTCAACGCGGCCGGGGCGACGTTCGACCTCCAGAGCGACGCCGACTTCAGCAACTTCAACGGTGGTAACACCTTCACCAACGACGGGCTCTTCCGCAAGTCCGGCGGCACCGGGCAGAGCATCCTCAGCAACGGCGCCGTCGCCTTCAACAACAACGCCCTCGTGCAGGCCCAGACCGGCACGATCCGCTTCGACGGGAACAGCACGCACGAGGACGCCACGTTCACGGCTGCCGCTGATGCGGAGGTCTACTTCAACGGGGGCCTGCATACCATCGTCGGCACGATCTCGGGCAACCCGGCCGGGACCGTCCGCATGGACGCCGGCGCGACGCTCGCCGGCGGTACCGTCGACTTCGGCGGGACGGGCTTCGCGTGGCAGAGCGGCAACGTCGGCACCGTGACGAACGCCGGCCTGCTGCGCCTGACGACCACCGGCACCAAAGACATCAACGGCAACGCGACCCTCACCAACGAAGGGCTCGTCGAGATGACCGACACGGGCGCGCTGCGCTTCCTCGGCGGGGCGAGCCAGTTCGTCAACGCGGCCTCGGGTACGTTCGACATTCAGGGCGATGCCGACTTCAGCATCTTCAACGGTGGCAACGTCTTCACCAACAACGGGCTCTTCCGCAAGTCCAGCGGTACCGGGACGAGCAGCGTCAGCGGTGGCATCACGTTCAACAACAACGCGGGCAGCACGGTCAGTGTCGAGAGCGGCGAGCTAGATGTCAACGGAGCGTTCAACCACGCGGCGGGCGCGCTCATCCAGGGCGATGGCACGTTCGATGTCATCAACTCGGCGTTCGCCCAGCTCGGCGACACCGGCCCCGGCACCTCGCCCGGCACGCTCGCCTGGCAGAACAACTGGGCTCCCGACGCCGCAGCCACGCTCTTCATCGAGATCGGCGGCGGCGATCCGCCCACCGCCGGCGAGGACTACGACCAGCTCGCCGTCGCGGGCAACGCCACGCTCGCCGGCACGCTGGAGCTGTCCGTCGCCGTCGGCGACGCGCCTGCCATCGGGGACGTCTACACCATCCTCACCGCAGGCGGCGAACTCACCGGCACCTTCGACGCCGTCGAGGGCCCGTTCGGCTATACCTTCGACATCGACATCGACGAGGACGCCGACCAGGTCACGGTCGAGGTGCTGACGGTGCCCAACTTCGACCTCGTCGCGGTCAACACCGACCCCACCGGCGACCCCGTCGTCGTCGCCAAGCCCGGGGCCATCGACTTCGCCTACGTCGTCACCAACAACACGACGGCCCCGATCTCGGGCGACGTGTTCTTCGAGGCCAAGCTCGGGGCGGCGACGCTGGCGCAGGGCGTGATCCTCTCGGGGACGCTCCCGGCCAACGCCTCCTCGCCCGCGCTGAGCTTCACGCAGGGCATTCCAGGCTTCGCGCCGAACGGGACGTACACGTACTCGGTCAAGATCGGCCAATTCCCGAACACCGTCGTCGACCAGGTGGACTTCACCGTCATCGTGACCTCGGGTAGTCGGGAGGTCGAAAGTGGCGACGGCATGTGGACGCTCTCGGCGGCGACGCCCTGGCTCGGTGCCGACGGCGCGGTGCTGATGGCGGTCTCGGATCGGCCGGTGGAGGTGGTCGGTGCAGAGACGGCTGGAGCCGAGACGGACAAGCCCGTTGAGGCGTCCTCGTCGGCGGTGCCTGAGGCGTTCGGCCTGGCAGCGGCCTACCCGAACCCGTTCCGGGCGCAGACGACCTTCGGGCTCGACGTGCCGGAGGCGGGGCGCGTGGCGGTGGCCGTGTACGACGCCCTCGGCCGCCGGGTGGCGGTGCTCCTCAACGAGGAGGTGGAGGCGGCGACGCACCGCGTGGTGTGGGACGCGTCGGGTCTGCCGAGCGGGGTGTACCTCGTGCGGGCGACGGGCGCAGGCCAAGCGGCGATGCAGCGCGTCACGCTCGTGCGCTGATCGTTCCGCACGCTGCGTCAACCAGCGCCCCCGGCTTCTCACCCAGAGGCCGGGGGCGCTTCCGTTTGAGAACCGCGAAGAAACAGCGTGCCCCGTGACCCCACCGCCGCCAAAAGGTCGCATCTACGGGCGAGACGCTCTCTTCCTCCCTGACCACCCTCAACAGACGCTACCATGCAACGCTTTCTCCCTTCCCTCCTCACGCTGCTGATCGTCCTGCTCGCGGCGGCTCCTGCGTGGGCGCAGCCCTGCACTACGAACTGGACCAACGCGGCTGGCGGTGACTGGAACGACGCCGCCAACTGGAGCGGCGGCGCGGTCCCCGGCCCGGCCGACGACGCGTGCGTCACGCTCGCCGGGACCTACACCGTCGCGCACACGTCGGGGGCTGCCATCGATGTCAACTCGTTCACCTTCGGAGCCGCCACCGGAACCCAGACGCTCGACACGTCGCAGGGCATCGTGATCGCCTCGGCCAGCACGGTGAGCGCGAACGGCGTCGTGGAATGGTCGGCCGGCTTCCTCTCGGGGGCTACGCTGACAGCCGAGGGCGAGGTCGTCCTCGATGGCGTCAATTTCAACACGCGCGGCGTTGACGGAGTCGCCTCCGTCCTCCGAACCGAAGGCACCGTCACCTGGGAACGCGAGGAGTTCACGCTCCGCAACGGGGCGCTGTGGCAACACGTCGGCGTGCTCACCGCGCCTGTCGAAACCAGCAGCGCCCAGCTCCGGCGCGACGGGACCGGTGGCGAGCTCTTCGACAACAGCGGCACGATCCGGGCCGAGACCAACACCCTCTTCCTCCGCACCGACAGCCGACACGACGACGCCACGCTCACCGCCGACGCCGGTGCGACCCTCAGCTTCGACCTCGGCACCCACACCTTCGCCGGCACCACCACCGGCGCGCCCGAGGGCGAGGTCCTTGTCGACGCCGCGATCGAGGCCGAGGCCGGGGCCGTGTGGAGCCTGGCGGATGAAGGGATGCAGTGGCAGGAGGGCTTCCTGACCGCCGGCACGCTGACCAACGAGGGCCTGGTCGTGCTCAACGGCGTCAACTTCAACTCGCGCGGCGTCAGCGGCGCGGCGACCGCGTTCGTCAACGCGGGCACGGTGCGCTGGGAGCAGGAAGAGTTCACCCTCAGCGACGCCGCCACCTGGACCAACACCGGCGTGCTCACCGCGCCTGTCGAAACCAGCAGCGCCCAGCTCCGGCGCGACGGGACCGGTGGCGAGCTCTTCGACAACAGCGGCACGATCCGGGCCGAGACCAACACGCTCTTCCTCCGCACCGACGCCCGGCACGACGACGCCACGCTCACCGCCGACGCCGGTGCGACCCTCAGCTTCGACCTCGGCG
>JBCDKT010000069.1 GCA_038746285.1 Bacteroidota bacterium | reverse complement strand
GTCGAGGCGGAGGGTGGTGCCGGGGCCGAGGGTCTTGGAGGAGGAGGCGAGCGTGCCGCTGCCGGAGGCGAGCAGGCGGAGGTCGGCGTTGAGCGTGCCGAAGTTCCAGAGGAGGTTGCCGCTGACGGTGAGCGCGCCGGGGCCGTTGATCGTCCCGCTCAGGAACGAAAGCCCACCGACGGTGCGGTCGACGGCGAGGGTGACCGTGCGACCGCTCGTGATGGTCGCGTCGTCGTCGCCGTCGGGCACGACGCCGCAGTCCCAGTTGGCGGCGTTGCCCCAGGTGCCAGACGTGGCGGTGAAGGTGCAGTCAAGCGCCTGCGTGGGCGCGGTGGCCGCGAGCAGGAGCGCAGTCAGGAGGAGGAAGCGGGTCTTCATGGGTACGGGGAGAGAAGGTGAGGAAAGATGGACGCGGAACCAGGGGTTCCACCTAGTCAATCGTAAAAGAGACCGAGGACGTATCACCGGGATAAGCCGGGGCCTCCGCTAGACCGGCTCACGGCCCGGCCTTTTTTCGGGTTGGCGTTGCTCGGGGGACCCGTGTTTCCTATGTTTCGCAGCCCAGCTCTTCGCCCCTGACGTGCCTACGCCTGCCGACCGGAAAGAGACCGTCACCGCGCTCCTGAGCGCCTGGACCAGCGGCGAACAGGACGCGGCCAACGCCCTCATGCCGCTCGTCTACGACGAACTGCACCGGCTGGCGCACCGGCAACTGAGACGCGAGCGCAGCGACCACACGCTCAACACGACCGCGCTCGTCCACGAGGCCTACTTCAAGCTCGTCCGCATCGACCGGATCGCGTGGCAGGGACGCGCCCACTTCCTCGCCCTCGCCGCCACCGCGATGCGGCAGGTGCTCATCAACTACGCCGAGCGGCGGAGCGCCCAGAAGCGCGGCGGCAGCCAGACGCCGCGCTCGCTCGACGGCCTCGCGGTCCCTAACCCCGAGCAGGACGCTTCCCTCGACGACCTGCTGGCGCTCGACACGGCGCTGACGCAGCTCGAAGCGCTCGACGCCCGGCAGGCCCGCGTGGTCGAGTGCCGGTTCTTCGGCGGGATGACCGTCGAGGAGACGGCCGAGGCGCTGGGCATCTCGCCCGCGACCGTCAAGCGCGACTGGACCCTCAGCCGGGCCTGGCTCAACCGCGAACTGAGCCGCTGAGGGTGAGAGGGGAAAGGTGCTGCTCGAAGAGTGCCTCACGCCGAGTCTGTCATGCTCTACCGCCTCCTCGCCGACGCCGTCCTCGTGTTGCACCTCGGCTTCGTCGTGTTCGTCGTGCTCGGCGGGCTGCTGGTGTGGCGGTGGCCGAGGGTCGCGTGGGCGCACGTCCCGGCGGCGGCGTGGGGGGCGCTCGTCGTGCTCGCCGGGTGGGTGTGCCCGCTGACGCCGCTCGAGAACTACCTCCGCCGGCTCGGCGGCGAGGCGGGCTACGCCGGCGGGTTCGTCGAGCGCTACGTCCTCGCCGTGCTCTACCCGTCGGGGCTGACGCGCGAGGGGCAGATCGCGCTCGGTGCCCTCGTGCTCGCTGTCAATGCCGCCGTCTATGGACGAATGTGGTGGCAACGGAGACAGGCATTGTAGGGATGCGGCACGTATACCCTCACCGCCGCACCTGCCAGACGAGTGCGACCGCAAAGACGGCGAAGAGCGCGTGCGGTACCCACGCCACGAGGATCGGCGGCACGGCCTCGGCGTAGCCGAACGGCTCGCTCAGCTTCTGGAGCGCGAGGTAGACGAAGGCGATGAACAGCCCGGTCCCGAACTGCACCGCCTGCCCGCCGCGCCGCCGGACCGACGCCATCGCCACGCCGATCACGACGAGGATCAGGTTCGCGATGGGGTAGGAGAACTTGCCGTAGTACCCGACGAGCGGCCGCCCGAGCTGGTCGGCCCCGGCGCGGCGGAGCGCGTTGAGGTAGTCGCGCGTCTCGGGGATCGTCAGGCGCTCGGCGTCGCGCTCCGTCCGGGCGAGGTCGCGGGGGAGGACCTGGAGCGTGGTGTCGAGTTCGGGCACCTTCTCGTAGGCTGCCACGCTGTCGGCACCGAAGCCTGCGCCGCCGAACGTCCGCGCCGTCACCCCGCGCATCCGCCACACGCCGAGCGAGTCGACCCACACCATCGACTCGGCGTCGAGCCGCCGGGCGAGGCGCTCGGCCCCCGGCGCGCCGTCGGCGTCCTCGAAGTCCTGGAGCGAGACGCGGTACGCCTGCTCCGTGCGCCGGTCGAAGAAGCCGACCGAGAGGATCGAGCCGGGCCGGTTCTGCCGGTGGATCTGGCTCGTCTCGGACCGGGCCGGAGCCTTTTTGTAATACTGGTTCTGGAATTCGATGACGACCCCGTTCGTGCGGGGCACGATCCATCCGTTAAACCAAAACATGAACCCCGTCAGGAGCAGCCCGACGAACACGAACGGGACCATGATCCGCACGAGCGAGACGCCGCTCGCAAGCAGCGCCACGAGCTGCATCGACTGCGCGAGCCGCCCGGTCACGTAGATCGCTGCGAGGAAGATGGCGAGGGGGCTGGTGAGCCGGACGATCTCCGGGATGTAGTTGAGGTAGTACGTCCCGAAGACCTCGCGCATCGTCGCGCCCCGGTCGATGAAGTCGTCGATGTACTCCAGGTAGTCGAGGACGACGAAGAACACGATCAGCAGCCCGACGAGCAGCGCTGTCGCGGCCAAGAACCGGGCGATGATGTGGCGGTCGAAGGTGGTGATGAGAGCGGCGAGTGTCGAGTGGCGAACGTCGAGTGGGAGGCACCGGAGAGCAGGGAAGCTACCGAGGCCGTCTCAGGCTGCGCCGACCGTGTAGGGGCGTAGCGCCGCTACGCCCTGACCGGGTGGGTACGCTGCCCCAGCGGGCGTTGATCGAGAACTCACAACCCGGAGCCCCCAATCTCGGACCCGCTGGCCGTAGCTTTTGTCGCCTCTCCGGCTGTTTCCAACTCCCCCGATCTCCCTGTCCCTCAATCCCCCGATCCCGATGAAGGTTCACGAATACCAAGCGAAGGACATCCTCGCAACCCACGGCGTCGCCGTCCAGCGCGGCACGGTCGCCGGCACGGTCGGCGAAGCCGTCGCGGCCGCCGAGGCGATGCAGGCCGACGGGGTCGGGATGTACGTCGTCAAGGCGCAGATCCACGCCGGCGGGCGCGGCAAGGGTGGCGGGGTCAAGCTCGCCCGGTCCATCGGCGAGGTCCGCGAGAAGGCCGAGGCGATCCTCGGGATGCAGCTCAAGACGCCGCAGACCGGCCCCGAGGGCCAGGAGGTCAAGAAGATCCTCGTCACCGCCGCCGAGGACATCGCGCACGAGTACTACATCGGCGTGACGCTCGACCGCGCCCGGAAGATGGACGTCATCATGGCCTCCACCGAAGGCGGCGTCGAGATCGAGGAGGTGGCCGAGGCGACGCCCGAGAAGATCGTCAAGGTGTGGGTCGACCCGAGCCTCGGGCTCCAGCGCTTCCAGGCGCAGTACATCGCCCGCACGCTCGGCTTCGAGGGCGATCAGCTGAAGGAGGCCGCGAAGTTCGTCACGCAGCTCTACACCGCCTACCGTGAGAGCGACGCGACGATCGCCGAGATCAACCCGCTCGTCCTCACCGAGCAGGGCACGGTCGTCGCCCTCGACGCCAAGATCAACCTCGACGACAACGCGCTCTTCCGGCACAAGGACCTCGCGGCGATGCGCGACGAGGCCGAAGAGGACCCGCTCGAGGTCGAGGCCGCGAAGCACGACCTGAACTACATCAAGCTCGACGGCAACGTCGGCTGCATGGTCAACGGCGCGGGCCTTGCGATGGGGACGATGGACCTCATCAAGCTCGCCGGCGGCGAGCCGGCCAACTTCCTCGACGTCGGCGGGACGGCGAACGCCGAGACCGTCGAGGCCGGCTTCCGCATCATCCTCTCGGACCCCAACGTCGAGGCCATCCTCGTCAACATCTTCGGCGGGATCGTCCGCTGCGACCGCGTCGCGCGCGGCGTCGTCGAGGCGGCGAAGAACGTGGACATCCAGGTCCCGCTCATCGTCCGGCTCCAGGGGACGAACGCCGAGGAGGGGATGGAGATCATCCAGAACTCCGGCATCGAGATCGAGTCGGCGATCCAGCTCAAGGAGGCTGCCGAGAAGGTCACCGCTGCGCTGCAACGGTGAGCGGAAGACGGAGCACAGAAGACGGAAGACCGATGGCTGCCGCCGATCCGTCCTCTGTCCATCGTTCTCTGTCCTCCGGTATCCACCTCGACGGCGTCACCAAACGCTACGGCGACCTCGTAGCGGTAAACGACGTGACGCTCGCCGTGCCGCGCGGCAGCTTCTTCTCGCTCCTCGGCCCGAGCGGGTGCGGCAAGACGACGCTCCTCCGCATGGTGGCGGGGTTCGAGGTGCCGGACGCAGGGCGCGTCGAAATCGCCGGGGAGGACGTGACGAGCGTGCCGCCCCAGGGCCGCCCGACGGCGCTCGTCTTCCAGAACTACGCGCTCTTCCCGACGATGACCGTCGGCGAGAACGTGGCCTACGGGCTCGAAGTCAAGAAGTGGAAGCGCCCGCAGATTCGGGAGCGCGTCGCCGAAGCGCTCGGGCGCGTCGACCTGGACGGCCTCGAAGCGAAGCCGGTCCCCCAGCTCTCGGGCGGGCAGCAGCAGCGCGTCGCCCTCGCCCGCGCCCTCGCCGTGGAGCCGGACGTCCTCCTCTTCGACGAGCCGCTCTCGAACCTCGACCTCGCCCTCCGCGAGGAGACCCGCCGCGAACTGAAGGCGCTCCAGCAACAACTCGGCACGACGAGCCTCTACGTCACCCACGACCAGGCCGAGGCGCTCGCGCTCTCCGACCTCATCGCGGTCATGGACGCCGGGCGCATCGTCGAGGTCGGGCCGCCGGAGCGGCTCTACATCACCCCGGAGACGGCCTACGTCGCCCGCTTCCTCGGCGGCAGCAACGTCGTCGACAACCCGAAGTTGATCGCGGGCCTCGTGCCCGACGAGCCGCAGCCCGAGGGCTACGTGCTCTCGGTCCGCCCCGGCGAGTTCTGGGCCGCCGACGAGGCCGAGGCCGACTCCGTCCCGGCGCGGCTCCTCGACCGGCTCTACCTCGGGGCCTATGCTGAGTGGACGGTCGAGGCGATGGGCGTGCGGCTCCGGGTGTGGATGCCGCCGGGCGCGCCGGTCCCCGACCCGCTTTTCGTGCGGACCTCCACGCACCATTGGGTGAAGCGGTCGTAACGTGCGGCAATTCCCGTACGGGCGACCGGCCAGTCGCCCCTACCCGGCCCACCCCTGATCTCATGGAAGACGTAGCCCTCCGCGACGACCTCGACGGCCTGACACCGGCCCGCATCGCCACGCTCTATCGCCGCGCCCCGCTGCTTCGGCCTACGGGCGACCATGCCGCCATCGAGCGCATGTTCGACCGTTCGTCGCTCGTCCTCTCGGCGTGGCTCGGCGACCGGCTCGTCGGCCTCGCCCGTGTCCTCACCGACGGCGAGCAGTTCTCGTTCCTCTGCGACCTCGCCGTCGAGCCCGACGTGCAGGGGGCCGGGATCGGGAAGAAGCTGATCGACGAGGTCCTCGCCCGCTGTGCCGGGACGGAACTCATCCTGCGCGACTCCAACCTCTCGGGCGGCTTCTACGAGCGCCTCGGCTTCGTCCGGGTCGAGAACGGGTGGATGAAGCAGCTTTGATCGAGAGACCGCCCCGCGACCGCCTGCTGGTCGCCGCCACCGCGATTGGTTTTGTGCTCTGGATCGCCTGCGTCGGGCCGGTGCGGACGTGGGCGAGCGAGGCCAACGTTCGCTCGCTGTGGGTCTTCGGCGTCGCGCCAAGCTTCTTTGCAGGGTTCACGCTCGCGTGCTGGCAGGCGGTCGCCGTGCGCAGCGGCCCGTTCGCGTCGGCCGCGCTTGGCTTTGGGCTCATCGTGCTGGCGGAGGCAGCCCACATCGTGATGCCCCGGAGCACGGCGGACGTGTGGGACATCGCCGCTGGGGCCGCCGGGGTTGCGTTGGCCGCTCCGTTCATCGCGTGGCGGCTCCGCGGCGGGCACCGGGGAACGCTGGACTAGACCCCGCGTGTGAGGCTGCCCCGACGCTGACACCGCGCTGGCAGCCCCGCCGGGTATATTGCTCGTCTCATCCACCACGCCCGACTATGAAGCGCCTCGTCGTCGTTGAGTCCCCGACCAAAGCCCGCACGATCCGCAATTTTCTTCCGAAGGGGGAGTACCGCGTCGAGGCGTGCATGGGGCACGTCCGCGACCTCCCGTCGTCGGCCTCCGAAGTGCCGGCCGCGGTCAAGAAGGAAAGCTGGGGTACGCTTGGCGTGAACGTGGACGAGGGCTACCAGCCGGTCTACATCGTCCCGAAGGAAAAGAAGAAAGTTGTCAAGGAACTGAAGGCTGCGCTCAAGGACGCCGACGAACTCTACCTCGCGACCGACGAGGACCGCGAGGGCGAGTCGATTGGCTGGCACCTCCTCGAAGTACTCAAGCCGACCGTCCCGGTCCGCCGGATGGTCTTCCACGAGATCACGCGCGACGCCATCCAGCGCGCCCTCGCCGACACGCGCGAGATCGACCAGCGCCTCGTCGACGCCCAGGAGACGCGCCGCGTCCTCGACCGGCTCGTGGGCTACACGATCTCGCCGCTGCTCTGGAAGAAGATCGCCCCGCGCCTCTCAGCGGGCCGCGTGCAGTCGGTCGCCGTCCGCCTCCTCGTGCAGCGCGAGCGCGAGCGGCTCGACTTCGTGACGGCCAGCTACTGGGACCTCAAAGCCGAACTGGAGCAGGACAAGCAGGCGTTCGAGGCGACCATGTTCCAGCTCGGCGAGCGGCGCCTCGCGACCGGGCGCGACTTCGACGAGAACACGGGCAAACTCAAGGACGGCTCCGACGCGCTCGTGCTCGGCGAGGAGCAGGCAACGGCCCTCGCCGAGCGGCTACCGGGCGAGCCCTGGCGCGTCGACACGGTCGAGTCGAAGACGGTCACGCGGCGACCGGCCCCGCCGTTCATCACGAGCACGATGCAGCAGGAGGCCAACCGCAAGCTCGGCCTCTCGGCGCGCGACGCGATGCGGGTGGCGCAGAAGCTCTACGAGAACGGCCACATCACCTACATGCGGACCGACTCGCCGAACCTCTCCTCGGAGGCCATCGGCGCGAGCCGCCGGGCGGTCGAGGAGCGCTACGGCAGCGAGTACCTCTCGCCCAAGCCGCGCCAGTTCTCGGCCAAGAAGTCGAGCGGGGCGCAGGAGGCCCACGAGGCGATTCGCCCGGCCGGGACGCAGATGCGGACCCGCAAGGAGATCGGGCTGAGCGGGGTCGAGGGCAAGCTCTACGACCTCATCTGGAAGCGGACCGTCGCCACGCAGATGGCCGACGCCAAGCTCCGCCAGACCCGCGCCGAGATCACCGCCGGGGCCCCGGGGCCGGAGCAGGCCCGCTTCCGTGCCAACGGCCAGACGGTCGAGTTCGCCGGGTTCTTCCGCGCCTACGTCGAGGGCTCGGACGACCCCAACGCGGCGCTCGAGGACCGCGACAACCCGCTCCCCGCCCTCGCCGAGGGCGATACGCCCGGCTGCAACGAGGTCGAGGCCGTCGGCCACGAGACCAAGCCGCCGGCGCGCTTCACCGACGCCACGCTCGTCAAGATGCTCGAAGGCGAGGGCGTCGGCCGCCCGAGCACCTACGCGAGCATCATCGACACGATTGTCAACCGGGGCTACGTCCGCCGCGACGGCAAGCAGCTCATCCCGACTTTCACCGCGTTCGCCACGACGAACCTGATGGAGGACAGCTTCTCGCCGCTCGTCGACACCGGCTTCACGGCCGAGATGGAGCAGATCCTCGACGACATCGCCGACGGCGAGAAGGAGCCGACCCGCTACCTCGAACGGTTCTTCCGGGGCAAGGGCGGGATCGAGACCCGCGTCGAGGCCGGGCTGGAAAAGATCGACGCCAGGAGCATGTCGACGATCGAGCACCCGAAGTGGGGCGACTACCGCGTCCGCGTCGGCAAGTTCGGCCCCTACGTCGAGGGCGAAATCGACGGCGAGAAGCAGACGGCCTCGCTCCCGGACGGCCTCGCGCCCGCCGACGCCGACGAGGCGGTCCTCGACGACCTCATCCGCACGAGCAACAAGCCCGACGAGATGCTCGGCATCCACCCCGAGCACGACCAGCCGGTCTTCGTCAAGACGGGACCGTACGGCCCCTACGTCCAACTCGGCGACGACGAGCAGGAGGGCAAGCCGAAGCGGACCTCGCTCCCGAAAGGCGTCCAGCCCGACGACGTGGACATGCCGATGGCGCTCGGCCTGCTGAGTCTGCCGCGCACGATTGGCGAGCACCCCGAGGGCGGCGTCGTCAAGGCCAGCATCGGGCGCTACGGTCCCTACGTCCAGCACGGCAGCGTCTTCGCCTCGCTCAAGCCCGAAGACGACGTGCTGACCGTCGGCCTCCAGCGCGGGCTGGAGCTGCTGGCGCAGAAGAAGCAGAAGAACAAGCCGCTCCGCACGCTCGGCACCCACCCCGAGACCGGCGACCCCATCGAGGTCTTCGAGGGCCGCTACGGTCCCTACGTCAAGCACAAGCGCACGAACGCGACCATCCCGAAGGGCACCGACCCCGAGGAGGTCACCCTGGAGCAGGCCGTCGAACTTATCGCGGCGAAGGCGGCGAAGAAGGGAGGGCGCAGGAAGGGAGGCTCCCGCAAGAAGAAGACGGCGTAGCGGATGGGCGCGTTCGACTGGATCAAAGGAGGTGCGCGGCGCGGGGCGTCGATTGCGTTCGCGGACGAGTTCGCAGAGTTGAAGCAGCAGCTGGCCGAGGTCAGGGAGGACCACAAAATGATGCTGCACCGCATCGAACAGAACGAAAGGCGGTTGGAAGAGTTAGACAGGCGTTTTTACGAGGTCACGATAACCGCTCTGCGATCCATGGTTGATACCGCCAAGCAAATGGACGCAGCAGAGAGGTCAAAGGAAATTCCGCCGCCCGAACATGAGGAGTGAGATGGAGACGATCCCTTTTGATGAATTGGAGCACCTTACCCAATCCATCGGGCAGAATGCCGCTACACTTGCTGACTACCATCGATACGAGCAGTTGCTCTTGCAGAGCGGACTGCAGCATGACTACATCTTCTCGCATCTGAATCGGGCGGGCTTTGCGTCGTGGGAGGGGTTCATACGAGCAAGGCAGGACAAGGAGCGTAGCAGCGTGGTCGAAGGGCGAGTCGTCGGCGGGCTTGTTGGTTTGGGTTTGGGTGTGCTGCTGTACAGTGCCCTGAAAGGGGCGTGAGGTGTCGGCACCGCCGCGCTGGTTTCACCGCCCGCCGTGGCGCTACGCCGCGCTTGTCGCCGCGCTCTACGGTGGGTTCTGGCTCCTCGCCGCGCTGACGGAGCCGTTCTACCTGTGGGACTCGGCCGACTACGTTGCGCAGGCCGAGGTGCTGCGCGGCGAGGCCCCGCCGTCGGACGATCCGGCCGCTGCCACGCGCCGACCGCCGGGCTACCCGCTGTTCCTCGCGGCGCTCTTCTCGGTGAGCCAGAGTCCGTGGTGGGTGGCCTTCGTGCAGTCCGTGCTGGGCGTGGTGAACTGGCTGCTGCTGTTCGACCTCCTTGCCCGGTTCGGCCTTCCGAGGCAGTGGGGGTGGTTGGTGGCGGGGCTGGCGCTCGCGCCGTTCCAGCTCGCCTACCCGCAGATGCTGATGGCGGACCTGCTGTTTCAGTCGCTCGTGCTCGGGGCGGTGTGGGCGTTCGTGCGCTACGTCCTCGGCGGCGGGAGCGGGTGGCTCGCCGGCTACAACGCGCTGCTCGCCGTCGCTGTCCTCGTCAAGCCGGTGCTGATGTACTTCTGGGTGCCGAACCTGCTGCTCCTGGCGTGGGTCGTGGTCCGACGTGAGCGTCAGTGGCGGCGGCGCTGGCCGGTCGCGCTCGCGCTCCTGCTGCCGGCGGTCGTGCTCGGCGTGTCGCTCGTCAACGAAGCACGCACGGGGTACTTCCACTACACGAGCATCAAGGGGACCAACCTCTTCACGCACAACGCCTACCGCACGATGACGCGGGCCTACGGCGAGGAGCAGGCCGTCGCGCTGATGACGCCCATCGAGGCCGAGGCCGCCGCTATCGAAGATTTTGGGCAGCGCGAGACCTTCAAAGAGGAGGCCGCGGCGCGGCTTATCTTCGACCACCTCGGTACCTATCTCGCGCTCCACACGCAGGGCATGGCGAACGTCCTTCTCGACCCCGGTCGCTACGACCTCTACGCATTCTTCGGTGGCGAAGCGCCGGCGTCGGGGCTGACGCACGCGTTCACGGTCGACGGCTACGCTGGGCTGTGGCGGGCGCTGCGAGCGCAGCCGGCCGGGGAGTTCCTGCTGCTCGTGCTGCTGACGCTGTGGAATGGGTTCGTCCTCGTGGCAAGCCTCTTTTTCCTGTTCGACCCGCGCATTCCGCTGCCGGTGCGGGTCGCGGTGTTCGTGCTCGCGGGCTACCTCACGGCGGTCACCGGGCCGGTGGGCTCGGCGCGCTACCGGATGACGATCTACCCGCTGATGCTGCTCGCCGTGCCGTTGTTCACGACGCGCCTCCGGGCGTGGCGACAGGGGGCGACGGCGTGAGCGGAGCGAACGGGACCGCGCCGAACGGGCGGCAGAAGACGGCGGTCGTGATCGGGGCCGGGCCGGCGGGGCTGACGGCGGCCTACGAGCTCCTCACCCGGACGACCATCCGCCCGGTCCTCCTCGAAGCCACCGACGCCCTCGGCGGGATCTCGCAGACGGCGTGCTACCGGGGCAACCGGATCGACGTGGGCGGGCACCGCTTCTTCTCGAAGTCGGACCGCGTCCTCGACTGGTGGCTCGGCTTCATGCCCGTCGAGCGCGGGGCGGCCGGGGCGATGGAGATCACGTACCAGAACCGCACCCACCGCGTCGACGCGCCTGCCGGCGGCCCCGACCCGGAGGAGACCGACCGCGTGATGCTCGTCCGCTCGCGGACCTCGCGGATCTACTTCAACGGGCAGTTCTTCGACTACCCCGTCAAGCTCTCGCCGGACACGCTCCGCAAGCTCGGCCTCGGGCGCTCGGTGCGGATCGGGATGAGCTACCTGAAGAGCCTCGCCCGGCCGAACCGCGACCCGCAGAACCTGGAGGAGTTTTTCATCGCTCGCTTCGGACGCGAGTTGTACGAGACGTTTTTCAAGGAGTACACCGAGAAAGTCTGGGGCGTGCCCTGTACCGAGATCTCGGCCGAGTGGGGCGCGCAGCGCGTCAAGGGGCTGTCGGTCGGCAAGGCGCTGTGGCACTTCGCCAAGAACCTCGTCCCGAAGCGCGAGGCAGGCGACCTGCGGCAGAAGGGGACCGAGACGTCGCTGATCGAGCGGTTTTTCTACCCGAAGTTCGGGCCGGGCCAGATGTGGGAGACGGTCGCCGAAGAGTACGAGGCGCAGGGCGGCACGCTCCTGATGCAGCACCGCGCCGACCGGCTCCGCCTGCGCGCCGGGCGGATCGCCGCCGTCGAAGCCGTAGACGCTGCGACGGGCGAGCGGCGCACATTCGAGGCCGACTACGTCGTCTCGACGATGCCGGTCCGCAGCCTCGTCGCGGGCCTCGACCCGGAGACGCCGGCCGACGCGCTGCCCGAAACGATCCGTGAGACGGCCGCCGGGCTCGGCTACCGCGACTTCCTCACCGTCGGCCTCCTCGTCGACAAGCTCGCCGTCTCGGCCCCCGACGGGTCGCTGATCCCCGACAACTGGATCTACGTCCAGGAGCCCGGCGTGCAGGTCGGGCGCGTGCAGGTCTTCAACAACTGGAGCCCCTACATGGTCGCCGACCCGTCGAAGGTCTGGATCGGGCTGGAGTACTTCTGCAACGCGGGGGACGACCTCTGGGAGATGGACGACGACGCCCTCCGCGCCCTCGCCGTCGAGGAACTGGACCGGATCGGGCTGCTCCGCCGCGCCGACGTGCTCGACGGGACCGTGCTCCGCATGCCGAAAGCCTACCCGGCCTACACCGGCACCTACGCCGACTTCGACGCCGTCCGCGATTGGCTCGGCGGCATCGAGAACCTGATCCTCGTTGGGCGCAACGGGATGCACCGCTACAACAACCAGGACCACTCGATGCTCGCGGCGATGACGGCCGTCGACAACCTCGCCAGCGGCCGCGCCGACTTCGGGAACGTGTGGGCGGTCAACACCGAGCAGGAGTACCACGAGGAGAAGAGCGGATGAGCGGAAGCGGGGAGGAGCGGAAGCATGGCTCGACGGCGCACCCTACAGGCTTCCGTCCTTCCTGCCCTCCGCCCTTCCGCGCTTGACCAGCCAGCCGGTCGCCGTCACCGCTGCCAGGGCGAAGAGCGACAGGGCTACGGTCCACGTCCGGCTCGGCAGCGGGAAGCGCGCCGTGAGGTGGTGCAGGCTCGTCAGGAAAGCGCAGGCCACGAGGACGCCGAGCGCGAGCCGAGGCCAGCGGTGCGTCTGCACGACGTAGCCGACGAGCGGGTAGACCGCGACGAACGCCGGAGCGACCAGCCGCTCCTGGTCGCCCCCAAAGAGGGCGCTCAGCAGCACGAGGGCAGCGAAGGCGAAGAGGTAGCGGTGTGCCGCCGCGAAATCCCGCGCCGTCTGCCAGAAGACGAGCGGGAGGAGCGCGAGCGGAGCCCATGCGTTGACGAGGAGCCGGTACCAGGTCACCGGGTCGAGCACCTTGCCGATGTGGTCGAGCAGGAGGAAGGCGAACCCCGGCCCCTCGGCGGGGAGTGCGAGCCGGAGCCCGACGAACACCGCGACGGCGGGCAGCGAGGCCAGCAGCCAGCGCAGCCCGTCGTCGCGCAGCCGGTCCCGGCCCCACAGGAACACGAGCGCTGCCGGGATCACGAGCAGCGTCACCTCGCGCGTGGCAGCCCCGAGTGCGAGTGCGAGCGCGTACCACCCCCAGCGGCGGCCGGGCAGCGCCGCGAAGGCTGCGACGACGAGTGCCATCCCCAGCACGTCGTTCAGTTGGAACGCGTTGAAGGCGGGGAAGCCAAAGACGTACGGGTTCAGCGTCAGCAGCGCCGCGACGAGCGCCGCTGCCCAAGCTGTCAGCCCAAGCTGGACGCCGAACCCGTACAGGCCAAGCGTGAGCGCGGCGAGCGCCGCCGAAGTCAGCACGCGAAACCCGGCGGGATCCGCCACCGGCAGGAGGCCGACAAAGAGCGGGCCGAGGACGCGGTGGGCAAACGGGCGTGGCACGTCGGCCGCTCCCTGCGCGAGGGCGCGGTAGTGCTTCAGGTCCACGTCGGCGAAGGCACCGAGGTGGTCGATCTCGCCGTAGAGCCACGCCATCGCGAGGGCGAGCGCGGCGAGGCCCAGCAGATGCCCGGCGTGGCGGCTCATCGGCCCACGTCGTCGCTCTGGAGCGAGGCGAGGATATTGAGGTACGACAGGTAGCGCTCCGGCGCGATCTCGTCGTCCTCGACGGCCGCTTTCACGGCGCAGCCCGGCTCGTGGTCGTGGGTGCAGGGCGAGAACTTGCAGTCGTCCAGGTAGGGCCGCATCTCGACGAAGTAGCCCGACAGCTCCTCCGGCTCCATGTCCCAGAGGCCGTACTCGCGGATGCCCGGCGTGTCGGCCACGTAGCCGCCCGCGACGGGCAGCAGCTCGGCGAAGGTCGTCGTGTGCTTGCCCTTGCGCGTCTTCCGGCTGACCTCGCCCGTCCGAAGATCGAGCGACGGATCGACAGCGTTCAGGAGCGTCGACTTCCCCACGCCGCTCGGGCCGGCGACGACCGAGGTCTTGCCTTCGAGGTGCAGGCGGAAGTCCTCGATGCCCTCGTCGTGCTCGGCGCTCGTGAGCAGGACCGGGTAGCCGAGCGATCCGTAGAGCCCGTGCCAGTAGGCGAGGTCCTCGGCGTGCTCATCGGTCTCGACGAGGTCGGCTTTGTTGATGATGACGCCTGCCGGGATGCCGTACGCCTCGGCCATGACGAGGAAGCGGTCTACGAAGCCTGGGTTGAACGACGGCAGCTTCGCCGCCTGCACGCACCACGCCGCGTCCACGTTCGCCACGAGGACGTGCTCGCGCTCGGCGCGTCGGCCGGCGGCGCGGCGGCTGAGCTTGCTGTGGCGGGGAAGGAGGTCCGTGATGAGGCCCGTCCCGTCGGCCTCCATGCGCAGCGTCACCCGGTCGCCGACGGCGATGGGGTTGGTCACGTCGCGCTCCTCCAGCCGGAACTTGCCGCGCACGCGGGCCTGCACGGTCTCGCCGCCGGCGCGTACGTCGTACCAGCTCCCCGTCGAGCGGAGCACGAGGCCCTCGCGGAGCGTGTCCTCGGGCGAAGCCGGTGGGGAAGGAGCGTCAGGCATAGGCCCTGGGGTGAAACTTGCGTGGCGAGGGGCCCGTCAAACGGGACCGATGCAGACGGCGCAGGAATCCCCCTGCGCCCTAGACCGAGGGACTATGCCTGACCGGGAAGAGGCGCGGAAGCAGTATTCGAAAACGCGCGCCGAGTTCGAGAAGCTGGAGACCCAAGATAAAACCGCCTTCGTCGTCGAGGCCACGTTCGCCACGCTCGGCCAGGCCGTCGAGGACACGGGCCGCCAGTTCGCCGACATCCTGGAGCGCGTCGCCAACATGAACTTCGGCCGGGAGCACGACCCCGATGCCCCGAACCCGGCCGCGCCGCCGTCGGCCAAAAAGAAGACGGCCAAGAAGCGCACCACGACGCGGCGCAAGAAGAAGGACGAGGACGACGCGTGAGCGACCTCCCCGACCGGTTCGAGCGCTGGGCCGCCCGGTTCGAAGAGGCCGGGCTGACGGGCAAAGCGATGCTCGTCGGCGGCACCGCCGTACGCCTCACCGCGCGGCTGATCGACGGTGCCCTCGACCGCGCCGCCTCCACCGTCGCCGACGCCGAGCACGCCTTCAAACGCGAACTCGACCCGAACATGGAGGACGCCAAGGTTCTCGACGAGTGGGACGAGCGCCGATAGCATACCCCTACGCAACCCGGCTTGCCATGAACCAGAAGACCCAGAACGCTGACCTCTCTCACAACCGAGCCATCGGGTTCGGCACTGCTGTCGGGGTTGCCATTGGCGCGGCCGTCGGAGCCGCCACGGGCGAGATGGGATTCTGGGTCGGCGCAGGTGTACCGGTCGGCGCGCTCGGCGGGTTTATTGCCGGTTGGCTGCGTAGTCAGTCCGATGAGACGTAATACCCGCCACTGCAAAGGAAAGTCCAATGGGAATCAATGCTGTCTGGAGAAGAGAAGAGTGCGGAACAGAGCTTGAAGCGGTGGACGATCCAAAGTTTTTGCTCAGTAGGGTCGTAGAGACGATGGACCTGTCAGGCACTATCTGCCTTCAATTTCTTCTTCCCTACGGTGACGCGTGTTTTAATCACCTTCAAGTTCCAATTCTCATCAACGAGTTAGAAGCCGTCGCAGACAGAGTGCGTGATCCCGATGTGAAACAGCATGTCCAGAAGGTTGCAGGGCTTGCTCGTAGTCATCATGGCGGCCACACGTACCTCTGGTTTCTCGGTGATTGATAAAATCGGCGACCGAGTCAATCGCAAGGTTCGCTAATGCTGAGGAAGCAGGTTCATTCTGCCACCATTTCGCCTTCGATGGTGCGCTGCGCGACGAAGCGAACACGTAGCGAGGACAACGCCCGGCAGTTTTGTCTGACTTGACCTCGCAGTCAGCCAGCGAGTTGGCTCGGATGATCCGGGACGAAACGTGCTCGGCCACTGAGGTCGTCGAGGCACACCTGGAGCGGATCAAGCGCGTCAACCCGAGTGTGAACGCCGTCGTGGTCCTCGGCACGGAGCGGGCGCGGGCGGAGGCTGCCGCTGCCGACGCGACTCCGGCAGACGAGCGAGGGCCGCTCCACGGCGTCCCGATCACAGTCAAAGACGGTTTCGCCACGGCGGGCCTGCGCACTACGTTTGGGCTGCCCTGGTACGGGCGTCGGCTGGACCGCTACGTGCCGGCGGCAGACGCGGTCGCCGTGGCTGCGCTGCGGCGCGCGGGCGCCATCGTGCTCGGCAAGACGAACCTGCCCCTCGGCAGCTACGACTGGCAGACCAACCACCTCCGCTACGGGCGGACGAACAACCCGCACGACCTCGGCCGCACCCCCGGAGGTAGCTCCGGCGGGAGCGCGGCGGCCGTCGCGGCGGGGCTGGCCCCGCTGGACCTCGCCTCCGACGTGGCCGGTTCGATCCGCGTCCCGGCGCACTTCTGCGGCGTCTGCGCGATGCGCCCGACCGAAGGCAGCGTCTCGACGGCCGGGATGATGCCGCCGGGGCACCCGGGCAGCCTTCGCCACGCGCTCGCCGCCGGACCTGTGGCGCGCTGCGTAGCCGACCTCCGGCTCGCGCTTTCGGTGCTCGCCCCCGGTTCGTTCGGCACGAGCCGCGAGCCAGGCCCGTCGTCGCTGCGCGGAATCCGCGTCGCGTTCTCTGCTGGGCTGGCCGAGGCTCCCGTCGCCCGGGACGTAGCCGCCGCCGTGCGCGCGTTCGCCGACGCGCTCGGAGCGGCCGGGAGCCTCGTCGCCGAGGCCGCCCCGCCGCTCGACTTCGAGCAGGCGCAGCAGACGTGGGGCCTCGTCCACGGGTTCGAGTTCGCGGCGGGATTGCCGCTCGGGCTGGGTAAAGCGCCGCTCAACCAACTCTTCCGGCTCGGTCCGGTGCGCCTCGCGTTCGGGCCGGGGAGCTACGCCCGCGCCCTCGCCCGGGGCTACGCGGCGAGCGCGCCGGCCTACTTCCGCGCGCTCGCCGACCGGGACGCGCTCGTCCGCACGGTCGAGGTGTTCCTGAGCGAGTGGGACGCGTGGGTGCTGCCTGTGGCCGGGGTGACCGCGTTCTCGCATCGCCGGACGGGGGCGGACCTGGAGGTAGACGGCGAGACGGTGCCGTACGCGGCACCGCTCGGCGTCTTCAACACGGGGACGGCGCTCGCCGGAACGCCCTGCGTCACCTTGCCTGTCGGCCGGGACGCCGAGGGGTTGCCCATCGGCGTGCAGGTCCACGCCCGGCGGGGGAGCGATGCCCGGCTGCTCGCCCTCGCCGAGCGGATGGAGGAGGTCGCCGGGTTCGGGACGCAGCCGGTCAGGCCCTGAACGGTCTCCTACCTCGTCCCGGCTGTAGTAAATATGTAGGGGCGACCGGTCGGTCGCCCCCACGAGGTTTCGCTGGTGTTGAGGGGTTCCGCGTCAGTTCATCACGGTCTCGCCCTCAGCGGTCGGCTGCGGGCGGCCGTTGCCGCCAGCGAGCTGCCGCTCGCGCTCGGAGAGGGCGAACGCCTCGGCGGGGTCGGCGACGGGCTCGGGCATGAGGACGTGCTCGACGACCTCCTCGATGCGCGAGACGTGGACGACTTCCAGCCCTTCGATGGCGGATGCCTTGATC
>JBCDKT010000068.1 GCA_038746285.1 Bacteroidota bacterium | reverse complement strand
TGCCTTTGCGGTAGCCTCCGAAGTACGACTCGTCGATCTCGACTTCGCCATCGAAGGGGCCTTCGTCGGCAAGGTGTTCGGTGATGGCCTCGCGGAGCTTGTGGAAGTAGAGCGCGGCGGTGTTCTTGTTGACGCCGACGACTTGTTGACGCCGACGAGCTGCGCGGCGGTGCGCGCCGTGGTGCCCGCGACGAAGTGCTCGATGAGCCGCCGCTGGGTTGTGGGTGGGAGTCTGCTCCGTCGTCGGGTCATAGTGGAGACTAAGCCAACAGACCGTCACCTAGTACAGCCCCAAGTAGAAAGCCTGCCAGGCTCAACTTGCCAGAGGGCTAGGCCGCATCGATGCGGCGGCTCAGTTCGTCGACGAGGTCCTCGGTGTCGAGGCGGTACTTGCGCGGGATGCGGAGGGCGATCTCGCGGGCGTGGTCGCCGGGGACGGCTTTGAGGAGGTCCACCTTGCTCGGGGCGAGGCAGAGCCTGTCGCGCACGAGGCCCGTCTTGAGCCACGCGTCGTCGAGCGCGCTCGGCGCGACCTTGATCGTGGTCTCCTCCTTGCCCAGGATACCCGCGATGGCAGTTTCGACTTCGAGCACGACGAACTCGAGGTCGAGCGAGACGAAGCCCTTGATTTCGCGGAGGCCGTCTTCGGGGAGGGTGAAGGGAAGGCGTAGCATGGACCAGCGAGCGAGGTTGGAGGACCGGCGAGGTCCGGGGTAGAAACTGACCGGAGAAGCCACCGTATAGCGGACGTGCTGCCGCCCTCTCTGTTGCAACCCGCCCGTGCTATGCCCACGCCTTCACCGTTTCTGAAAAGTACGCTTCTCGTCGCGGTCCTGCTCGTGGGGGTCGGGTGCCAGCAGCCGGCGCAGTCGCAGGAGGCCGGGGACATGCCGCCGCCGCAGCGCGTCGACATGCCCGAGAGCGACGGCGTCGTCACCGACGGGATCTTCGCGAGCCGGCAGACGGCCATCACGCGGGCCGTCGAGAACGTCGCCCCGGCCGTCGTCTCAATCAACGTCATCGAGGTGCGGCAGGTGCGGGTCCGCGACCCGTTTGCAGGCGACCCGTTCTACGAGTACTTCTTCGGGCAGCGCCGGAGCCGGGTGCAGCAGCGGCAGGTTCAGGGGCTGGGCAGCGGGTTCGTCATTTCGCCCGACGGCTACATCGTCACGAACGACCACGTCGCGGGCAACGCCGCCCGGATCACCGTCAGCCTCCCCGACGGGCGCGAGTTCGACGGCCGCCTCGTCGGGACCGACCCCGAGAGCGACCTCGCGCTCGTGAAGGTCGAGCCGACTCAGCCACTGCCGTACCTCGCGTTCTCTCAGAGCGAGGACGTCTACGTCGGCGAGTGGGCGATCGCGCTCGGCAACCCGTTCGGCCTCTTCGAAGCCGCCGAGCCGACGGTGACGGTCGGGGTCGTGAGTGCCGTCGGGCGGGACTTCGCGCCGCAGGAGGGCCGCGTCTTCCGCGACATGATCCAGACCGACGCCTCGATCAACCGGGGCAACTCGGGCGGGCCGCTCGTCAACGCGCTCGGCGAGGTGATCGGGGTCAACACGTTCATCTTCTCGCAGTCGGGTGGGTCGGTTGGGATTGGGTTTGCGACGCCCGCGTGGCGGGTCCGCCGGACCGTAGAGGAGATCCAGACGACCGGGACGGTGGCGCGGCCCGCGCCGCCCGGCCTCAACGTGCGCGCCCTCAACGCCCGCGCCGCCAAGATGCTCGGCCTCAGCGTGAGCGAGGGGCTCCTCGTCATCAGCGTGGACACCGGCTCGCCCGCCGCCGACGCCGGCGTCCTGCCCTACGACGTGATCCTCGAGATCGACGACCAGGACGTGACCGACTCGAACACGGCGAGCGCGCTGCTGCGCAGCCGCCGCCCCGGCGAGACGGTGATGCTCCGCGTCCTCCGCGACGGCACCGAGCGCGAGATGCCGATGCTGCTGACGGGGGGCGCGTGAGGGGCGGAGGAATGAAAGAGCGGAGGAGCGGAAGAATGCACGCACGACCATGCCGCCTGGCGTCCTCCGCTCTTCCGCTCCTCCTCGCTTCCGCTCTTCTCGTCGGCTGCCTCCCGTCGAGCCAGCGGGAGCTGGACCGGTCGCTCTTCCCGCCGGACTCGCTCTCGCGGCAGATCGCGGCGGACGCGCCGGTCGACACGCTCACGTTCGTCCGCCGGGTCGAGGCCCCGCCCGAGGCTGGGCTGGAGTACCCGACCAGCTTCGCGCTCACCGACGACGGGATTGTGGTCGCCGCGACGCGTCGCGGAGCGCTCGTACACTTCGACGCCGAGGGCGGCTACGCGCGCACTGTCGAGGGCGACTTCAGCTTCCCGTTCCTGGCCGGCACGCGCGGCGACACGGTCGCCGTCCTCAACCGGGGCACGCACCGAGTCGACCTCGTCGTGGGCGACCGTTCGGTGCAGCAGCTCGAGGTCCCCGAGGCGCGCAACGGGAACGCGCTCCTGACCGAGGGCGGGGTGTTCTACAAAACCGCCGCCGAAGGTGAGGCCGCGCAGCTCTACCAGTTCGACCGCGGCGGGACCGAGCGGGCGCGCTACGGCCTCGACGGACCCTACTGGCGGCACCTCGGCTTCCTGCGGCCGTGGGGCGACTCGCTCCTCGTGCTCTCCGGCTACCGGCCCGTCGTGGACGTGCTCACCCCTGCCACACTGAGCGGGGCGACGCTCGACACGCTCGTCCTCGCCGGGTTCGACTCGCCGCAACTCGAGCGCAGCCGGCTCTGGGCCGAGGGCGAGGTCGGCGAGCCGCCCCTCCTCTCGCCCGCCGCCGCCGCCCTCGGCGACCGGCTCTTCGTCCTCAACGCCCGCCCCGGCTGGGCACGGGTCGACGTCTTCCGCCGCGACCCCGGCCCGGGACCGGCGCGCCTGCTCCTGGAGCGCGCCCTAGTCCAGCCCGACCCCGTCCTCGACAGGAGCTTCCTCCCCGTCGACCTCGCCGTGCGCCGCGTCGACGGCGGCGTCGAGTTCATCGTGCTGACGACCAAGCCGCGCCCGGGCCTGACGTTCTTGCGGTGGACACCCGGCGAGCCGTTTGCATCGCGTCCGTAGCACAAGACCTTCGTGGGGGCGCGGCTGTGCTGAGCCCTGGTGTGGAACAGCCCCGTGCGCCTCGCGTGGTACGGAGCCCCTTCTGTCTCGCTCTACGAATCCCCTCTCCTATGACCGCCCCTCCCGACATCTCCACCCTCGGCGCGCTCAAAGCCTCCGGCTACCGGAGCCGTTCGGTCAAGGACGAACTGCGCGCCAACCTGATCGCTAAGCTGCGGGCGGGCGAGGAGGTCTTCCCCGGCATCATGGGCTACGACCGGAGCGTGATCCCCCAGCTCCAGAACGCGATCCTCGCCCGGCACGACGTGATCCTGCTCGGCCTGCGCGGCCAGGCCAAGAGCCGGATCGTCCGCCTGCTGACCGGGCTGATGGACGAATGGCTGCCGGTCGTCGAGGGCTCCGAGGTCAACGACGACCCGCTCGACCCGGTCTCGAAGTACGCCCGCGAGCGCGTCGCTGAGCATGGCGACGAGACGCCCGTCGCGTGGCTCCCGCGCAGCGCCCGCTACGGCGAGAAGCTCGCCACGCCCGACACCTCGATCGCCGACCTCATCGGCGACATCGACCCGATCAAGGCCGCGACCCAGAAGCTGACCTACGCCGACGAGGAGGTGATCCACTTCGGCATCATCCCGCGCACCAACCGCGGGCTGTTCGCGATCAACGAGCTGCCCGACCTCCAGCCGCGCATCCAGGTCGGGCTGCTCAACATCATGGAGGAACGCGACATCCAGATCCGCGGCTTCAACGTCCGCATCCCGCTCGACCTCGCCTTCGTCTTCACAGCCAACCCCGAGGACTACACCAACCGCGGCAACATTATCACCCCGCTCAAGGACCGGATCGACAGCCAGATCATCACCCACTACCCGAAGACGGTCGAGATCGGGGTGGCGATCACCGAGCAGGAGGCGTGGCAAGAGCGCGGCGAAGAGGTGCGCGTCCACATTCCGCACTACTTCCGCGAGATCGTCGAGCAGATCGCCTTCGAGGCCCGCGAGAGCGAGTACATCGACCAGAAGTCCGGCGTCTCGGCGCGCCTGACGCGGGCCGGGCTCGAGGACCTCATCTCCGCCGCCGAGCGCCGCGCCCTCCTCGCGGGCGAGGCCGAGACGACCCTCCGCATCGGCGACCTCGCCGCCGTCGAGCCCGCGATCACGGGCAAGGTCGAGCTCGTCTACGAGGGCGAGCAGGAGGGCGCGCAGAGCGTCGCCCAGCTCCTCATCGGTAAGGCGGTCTCGACGCTCTTCAAGCGCTACTTCCCCGACCCGTCGGACAAGGAGGCCGGGCGGCAGACCTACCAGAAGATCCTCGGCTGGTTCTCGAAGGGCAACACGCTCGACCTTGCCCCCGAGCTAGGGTTCGACGCGTACGCGAAGCGGCTCGACGCCGTGGACGGCCTGCGCGAGATCGTCAAGAAGCACTCCAGCCCGGACGGCCCGGCCGAGACCGCGAGCGCGATGGAGTTCGTCGTCGAGGCGCTGCACCAGCACTCGCTCGTCGGCAAGGACCGCGTGGATACGGACCTGACCTACGCCGACATCATGGGCTCCGTCCTCGGCTCGATCGGCGGCTTCGACGACGATGACGACGACTTCGAGGACTACCGCCGCCGCTACGGCGGCTAGGGAACCGGCGAATGCCCTTGCGCGAGGCGGGAGTGTGGCCTTTAATTGAGGCAGACCTTACCTGCTCTCGCTATGCGCCTGCTCCTTTGCTTTGCCGCCCTCTGCTCTCCCCTCGCCGTTCACGGGCAGACCTTCACCGACGTCTCGGACCTACTCCCGGCTTCGTCTCAGCCCAACGGCGACGGGGCTGCCGTTGCCGACATTGATAACGATGGGCGCTTCGACCTAGCCGGACCGAGGGAGATATACCTCCGGCGAGACGAAGGCTTCTCGGTGATTCCGCTCAGGGGGAATGTCCCGATCGGCTCTGTGTTCGGGGACGTAGACAACGACGGCCGGCCGGAAGCATTCGTCCTGGATGGATTCGCCCCGTTCATCGATGCGTACGACCTCGCCCGAGAATCGCTCAGACCACTCGACGGGGGCATTTCTACCGGCCCCGACCTCTCGCTGACGCAGGGGTCCATCCTCTTCGACTACGACCGGGACGGCGCGCTCGACGCCCTCATCGGGAACGACGGGGGTGTGGACATCCTGTTCCGCGGCGACGGTGACGGGACGTTCACCGACGTCAGCGACGAGACGATGCCTCAGATCGAGCGAGGAGACTACGGGATGATGGCCGCCGACTATGACCGTGACGGCGACGATGACGTTTACGTCGGGCTGTGCTTCGGGGTGCTGGAGAACCTCCTGTACCGAAACGACAACGGAGTTTTCAGCGAAGTTGCTCTCTCGGCCGACGTGGCCGACGCGCGAGCAAGCTGGGGCGTCGTCTGGTTCGACTTCGACAACGACGGCTGGCTCGACCTCTTCGTCGCCAACATGCCGACCTCGCAGAGCAGCGACGGATCGAACGGGCTCTTCCGCAACAACGGAGACGGCACATTCACGGATGTGGCCGCCGCCGCGGGCGTCGCCGGGCCGGCTGATGAGTCCGGTTGGAACGCGACGGTCGCAGACTTCGACAACGATGGCTGGCAGGACCTCTTCGTCGCCAACCAGCCGGGGCCCTCGCGGCTTTACCGTAACAATGCAGACGGCACCTTCTCTGACATCACCGCAGAGTCTGGCCTGCCGACTCTCAACGGAGTGGAAGTCACCTCCGGCGACGTGGACCGTGACGGCTGGCCGGACCTCTACGTCCCCGATCTGCTGTTCTACAACGACGGTGGCACGAACGGCTGGCTCTCGGTCGACCTCACCGGCACCGCCTCCAACCGCGACGGCATCGGCGCCCGCGTCGAGGTCACCGCCGGCAACCTCCAGATGGTCCGCGAAATCACGGCCGGCGGTGGCTTCGTGTCGCAGAGCCACGGCCTCCACGCCCACTTCGGCCTCGGTACCGCCACCAGCGCCGACATCACCGTCCGCTGGCCGAGCGGGGCCGTCGAGACCATCATGGGCGTAGCGGCCAACCAGCGCATCACGGTCGTCGAGGGCCTTGGCCTCAACCAGCCGCCGGCGATGTTCGGCCTGACGAGTCCGGCGGACGAGGCTGTTGTTCCGCTCGGCGAGGCGGTGACGCTGGCGTGGGAGGCAGCGACGGATCCAGAGGGCGAGGCGGTGAGCTACACCGTCTACCTCGCCGCACCCGACGGGACCGACCAGACGTTCGAGACGACGGAGCCGACGCTGACGGTGGCAGCCTCGGCGCTCGTGACCGAGGGGACGTACCGGTGGGCGGTCGTGGCGACGGACGGGTACACGCCGCGGACAAGCCTGGGCGCGTTCGGCTTCACCAACAACCCGGATGTGGCGAGCGAGTCGGTGCCGGAGCGGGCAGCGCTGACCGTCGAGGTGTGGCCGAACCCGGCACGCGGCGTCCCTACGGTGCAGGTCGACCTACCCGTGGCGCAGACGCTGGTGCTGGAGGTCTTCGACGCCCTCGGCCGCCAGGTGCGGAGCCTGGACCTTGGGCCGCGGGGAGCCGGGCAGCACGCGGAGCGGCTAGACGTGAGCGACTTCGGTGCGGGTGTCTACGTCGTGCGCGTATCGGGGAGCCGCGGCGGGCAGGCCTCGACCCGGCTGGTGCGGGCGGTGCGCTGAACGGCAGTCCCGGCTAGGCCTCAGCGCCAGCGGCGGGCCATGAGCGACTCGGTCGGCGGCGGCTCCGTGCCCTCCGGTGGGCGCGGGTCGAGGGCGTAGAGGGCCGCCATCGTCTCGAACAGCTCGGGGTGCCGCCGCGCCATCCCAGTGGGGCGCTCGAAGAACACCTCGGTCGCCACGGCGAAGAACTCGGCGGCGTTCGTGGCGGCGTAGCGCCGGAGCATCGACTGGCCGCGCCGGATGAGCGCCGTCTCGCGCCGGACCAGGTCCAGCCAGCCGTCGACCGAGCCCGGGTCGACGAGCGAGGGGACGCCATCGGCGTCGAGGTCGTCGAAGTCGAACAGGTGCGCCAGCTCGTGCAGGACGACGTTCGAGCCGTCCATGCGCGCCCAGCTTTTTTCGACGGCCGAGGCCGACAGGATGACCGGTCCCTGCGGGTGGACCATCCCGTCGTAGGCTGGCTCGAGGGCCGTGTAGTCGTCCCCGAAGTGACCGGGGTAGAGGAGGAACGTCCGGTCGAGCGACAACTCCCAGTCGGGCCGTCCGTGGAGCAGGAGCGCGGCCCCCGCCGCGACGCTGAGACGCAGGGTGTCCGTGACCTCGACGCCGCCGACCCCCTCGAAGCGGGACTCGGCGAGGACGAGTTGCACGTCGCGCTCGAAGCGCGTGCGGTCGGGCTCGTCGGCGCGGGCGTAGAGCGGGACGTGGTTGCGCAGCCAGGTGCGCCACGCGGGTGGGAACGGGCGCTGCGCGGCGCGCCACCGCCGCCCCGGTCCGCGCAGCCCGAGCAGCAGCGGGAGGGCGAAGGCGACCAGCCCGAGCCACGCCGTCCACAGCGGCAGCGCCTCGGCCATCACCGCGACCGCCGCCACGCCGCCGCCGAGGATCAGCGCGAGCACGAGGTAGAAGCCGACAGCGGAGGGATGAGCAATACGCATAACGAAGACGCGGTACGGCTCTCGCACGGCATCGGTTGCCGAGGAGTCGCAGCGCGCCTGTGGCGCGTGCCGATCGGGCGCGAGGGTAGAAGTGGCGCGGCGCACCGTCGAGGTCTGGCGCACGGGCCTGTAGGACGACGGCGCACAAGCGGGTGCGCCGCCGAGATACAGCAACCGGACGGAGGGCACAGCGTTTCTCTAGTCCCTTCCCATTTTCCCTTTGTGTCCTATGCCTCGCTTCCTCTGCTTCTTCGTCGCAGTCCTTCTTCTCTCCGCGCCCGCTGCCGCGCAGTCCACCTACCTCGGCCTCTCCGTCGAAGGCGGCGTGCCCTTCGACGACTTCGAGGAGCAACTCGACGACGTCGGCATCGGCGTGTCAGGACAGGTGCTGTTCCACGCCGGAGTGGTACCCGTTGCGGTCGGGCTCGACGGCGGCGTCCTGACCTACGGCCAGCAGGCCCAACCGCTCCCGGCCCAGATCGATGGGCAGAGCGCGTTCCTCGGCGAGGTCGAGACCACGAACCGCATCTCGCACCTCTACGGCGTCCTCCGGCTCGTCCCCAACGGCGGGGCGGTCCGGCCCTACATCGACGCGCTCGGCGGCTTCAACTACTTCAGGACCCGCGTGCGCTCCGAGCAGGAGGTCTTCCTCGTCGACGGGGGCGACCTGCTCGACCTCGGCAGCGACGCCGTCGTGGGGCGCAACGTCACCTCCTCGACCGTCCTCGACGACTTCGCGCTGAGCTACGGTGCCGGAGCGGGCCTCCTGATCCGCCTCGCCGACGGAGACGACAACGGGACGCCGTTCGAGGCATTTCTCGAGGTCGGAGCCCGGTATCTCTTCGGCGAGCAGGCGCGCTACGTGCTGGACGGCGTCCCGACCGAGGATGGACGCGTCGGGGTCATCCGGGAGTCGGAGACGAACCTGCTGCGGCCTCAGCTCGGCTTGGTGATCCAGTTCGGGAAGTGAGCCCCGCCGGGGGGCGGCCCGTCCGTGTCGCCCTCCGCACCGGGTAGCTCCCGGAGCAGCGCCTGCACGAGCGGGCGGACGCGCGCGAACTCGTCTTCGACTGTGCGCAGCCCGCTGGCGGCTTCGGCCAGGCGCGCGTTCTGGATGTCTTCCTCCAGCGTGGCCGACTGCTCGGCCAGGTCCTCGAACCCGAGTTGCGCGCTGCTCGACTTCAGCGTGTGCGCGGCCCGGACGGCCGCCGCGATGTCGTTGGCGTAGAGGCTCGCGCGCGCCAGGTTCAGCAGCGACTCGGTGCTTTCGAGGTAGCTGCTCGTGATCTCGCGGACAAACTCCGGGTCGTCGTCGCCGATCTGGGCGGCGACGGCCGCGCGGACCTTGCTCACCTCGGCGCTAGAGACCGCCGGGGCAGCCTCCGAGGCGTCGGGCACCTCGACGGTGCGCTGCTCCAACGCCTGCCTCAGCGCCTGGACGTCGACGGGCTTGGCCAGGTAGTCGTCCGCCCCCGCGTTGAGGCAGCGCTCCCGGTCCCCCTGCATCGCGTTGGCCGTCAGCGCCACGATGTACGGCTGGTGCCTCAGCTCCGCGCGCACCCGGCGCGTCGCCTCAAGCCCGTCCATCTCCGGCATCTGCACGTCCATCAGCACCACCTCGTACGGCTGACCCGCCTCGCAGTGCAGGCGCAGCGCCGCCAGCGCCTCGGCCCCGTTGGCGGCCACGTCGGCGCGGTAGCCCAGGCGCTCGAGCATGCGCAGCGCCACCTTCTGGTTGACCACGTTGTCCTCGGCCAGGAGGATCCGCAGCGACGACGGTTCCTCGGCACCGGCCGCCTCGGCCTCGACGGGCGCAGCCTCCGGCACGGCCAGCGTCGCGGCGGGGGCCTCGCTCTGCTCGAAGACGCCGATCAGGGTGTCGTAGAGCCGGCCGGGCTTGATCGGCTTGTAGAGCACCGCGTCGAGGGTGCCCTCTTGCGCGAGCGCGCTGTCGCGGTGGATCGAGGTCAGCATCACGACGACCGGCCGGGGGGCGGTCCGGGCGAGCGCCTCGGCCACCGCGAGGCCGTCCATCTCGGGCATCTGCATGTCCAACAGCACCACCTCGAACGGCTGCCCACGGTCGGCAGCCTCCGACGCCAGGCGCAGCGCCTCGGCCCCGGAGCCGGCCACCGCAGCGGGCATTCCCCAGCGCTCGGCGAAGCGCCCGAGGATGCGGCGGTTGACCGCGTTGTCGTCCACGATCAGCACGCGCCGGCCCGAGAGCTCCGGCGGCTCGGCGCGCAGGAAGACGCGCTTCGTGCTCGCCGCCGCGGCCACGTTGACGCTGAAGCGGAACGTGGAGCCGACACCGAGTTCGCTCTCGACCCCGATCCGTCCCCCCATCAGCTCCACCAGGCGGCGGCTGATCGTCAGCCCCAGGCCCGTGCCGCCGTGCTGGCGCGTCGTCGAGGCGTCGGCCTGGCTGAAGCTCTCGAAAACCTGCTCCAGCTTGTCCTCGGCGATCCCGATCCCCGTGTCCTCGACCGCCACATGGAGCACGCACCGCGTCCCGGCGTCCGGGTCCAGGGGGACGGCCGCGACCCGGACGAAGACGCTCCCCTCGGCCGTGAACTTGACCGCGTTGCCGACCAGGTTCACCAGCACCTGGCGCAGCCTGGCCGCGTCGCCCTCGACCGCCCCCGGCGTGCCATCCTCGATCAGGTAGGCCAGCGCGATGCCCTTCTCGGCCGCCTTCGGCGCGGCCAGGTCCAGCGCCTCCTCGACGACCGTGCGGAGGTCGAAGGGATGGATCTCCAGGTCGAGGTGGCCGGCCTCGACCTTGGAGAAGTCGAGGATGTCGTTGATGAGCGTCAGCAGCGCGTCGCCGGAGGTGCGGATCGTCTCGACGAAGTCCTGCTGCTCGGCGTCCAGGTCGGTGTCCAGGAGCAGCGAGGTCATGCCGATGACGCCGTTCATGGGGGTGCGGATCTCGTGGCTCATCGTGGCCAGGAACTCGCTCTTGGCGCGCGTGGCCTGCTCGGCCTTCTCTTTGGCCTCGCGGAGGCGGACCTCGGCCTGCTTCTGCTCGGTGATGTCGCGCATGACGCCAACCATCCCGACGACCTCGCCGTCTTCGCCGCGGAGCGGAATCTTGGACGAGAGCACCCACCGGTCGTTGCCGTCGAAGGCGAGGTGGGTCTCGCGGTCGATCTGGGGCTCGCCACGCTCCATCACCTGGAGGTCGGCCTCCCACAGCCTCTCGGCGACGGGCTCGGGGACGGCATCGAAGACGGTCAGGCCGAGGGTGGGCTCGACGCTGTCGTAGCCGATGAGGTGGGCGTCGGCGAGGTTGCGCGCGATGCACCGCCCCTCGCGGTCCTTGGCAAAGATGGGGTCCGGGACGGCGTCGATGATCGTGCGGAGCAGTGCCTCCTTCTCGGCGATCTCCTGCTCGCGCTGCTTGGCCTCGGTGATGTCGCGGACGATGCCCACCAAGCCCACCACGGCGTCGGTGTCATCGCGGAGAGGGACGCAGGACACGACGACCCAGCGGCTCTGCCCTTGCAGCGACACCTCGAGTTCGTTGCCGAGTGTCGGCTCGCCGGTCTCCATCACGCTCCGGTCGGCCTCTGAGATCGCCTCGGCGACCTCGGCCGGCATTATGTCGAACACCGTCAGGCCGAGGACCTGCTCGGGGTCCTCGAAGCCTAGAATGTGGGCGTGGGCATGGCTCGACATCACGTACCGCTCCTCGCGGTCGATGGCGAAGATCGGGTCCGGCGCGTGGTTGAAGATCGTGCGGAGCAGCTCACGCTGCTCGGCGAGCTTGGCCACCGATTCGGCCGTCCACCGAACCGCCGGGCGGAACACGAACCGCGCCTCGAAAAAGAGGACAAGGAGGGTGACCAGCAACATTGCGCCCTCGACCCATCGCAGCCAGGCGACAGCGGAGCGGGAGTCGGCATCGAGGGCAAAGACGACCCGGTCCATGGCTGTGAGGAAGGTCTGCTCCGCGCTGAGCAGCGCGGCCAGGGCTTGCTGCGCGGCCTCGTCGTCGTCCCGCAAGACGGCAGTCCGCAGTGTCTGCGCCGCCGCCCCCGCGTCCTCGACCGTGCCGGAGAGCGAGTCGAGCGAGGCGTAGATCGGCGCACTCGCCAGACCGAGCAGGCCGAGCGCGTCGCTGCCGCGGAGCAGGTCTCGGTGGACCCGCTGCCATTCCTGGACGTCGGTGTCAAGCGCGGCCAGGTGCCGGTCGCGGTCCATGCCGGAGACCGCGGCCAGGGCGTGCTTGGCGATGCGCTGACTGAGCATCCGCTGCCGCCCGGCGAGGTTGACCTCGCGCCCGTCGGCCGCTTGGTCGTGCAGAGACAACTGAACGAGCACCTGGCCGGCCAGGACGAGCACCGCGACCGCGGTCAGGGCTAGGACGTAGCGCAGCGTCAGCCGTCGGCGGAGCGAGCGGGGTGAGAGATCAGGCACGGACAGAAAACGATAGGGAACACAGCCCCCGTTATCGGTACCCCGCGCACCCTGCTAAGAGACCTCCGGGCGCGGCTCCCGTTTACCTTCTCCAGCCGGTGCCGCTGGTCACCCGGGTGCCTCGGCGGTGTGCTGCTCCAACGCCTGCCTCAGCGCCTGCCGGTCGACGGGCTTGGCCAGGTAGTCGTCCGCCCCCGCGTTCAGGCAACGCTCGCGTTCCCCCGCATCGCGTTCGCCGTCAGCGCCACCACGTACGGCTACTTACGATCAGCCGCCTCCGACACATCGGCCGCCTCCGGCGCAGGCGGCGCTGTCGCCTCGACTGCCTTGAGGTGCTCGTGGACGACGTAGTGGTGCTCCGCGCCTTCGGGGACGAGCCACGAGTCGCCGGGCGCGAGCGTCACCACCTGCTCGCCCAGGTGCAGTTCGGCCTTGCCCTCGATCACGTAGCCGACGGTCTCGTACGGCCGCGTGTGCGCCCCGATGCCGTCGGTGGGGCCGATCTCCCACAGGCGCATCGCCATGCGGGTGCCGGAGACGAGGTAGGCCTGGCCGAGGTCGCCGGTCGGCGAGTGGGCGGAGTCGACTTTCTTAACGGAGGTGTCGGACATGGGAAGCAAGGAGAGGATGATGAAAGAGGTGAGCGGGTTCAATGGCGGAGCGGCGGGGCGGTTTCGGTGGATAGAACGGCGCGGGGGGAATGGAGAGCATGGGAGGAGGGCACAAGCAGCGGTCCGCGCGCCGGCACCCGCAGGGGCGATCCCTCGCGGCCGCCCTCTCGCCCGTTCCCTTCCCACCTTCCTCATCGTCCTTCCATTCCTTCCTCTCCTCGCATCCCGCGCCGCAGGCGCACCCCCCTCTGCCACCGTGACAGACGCCTGTGAGGTGGTACAGATTTCGAAGGGGCAGCGGGTCCCGTTCGCCACTCCAAGCTCGCCATTCGACACTCGAAATGAACCTCCAGAAGTTTACTGTCAAGGCGCAGGAGGCCGTGCAGGCCGCGCTCGACCTGGCCGCCAGCCTGAACCACCAGGGCCTCGAGCCGCCGCACCTGATGAAAGCCTTTCTCGCCGACGAGGGCTCCGTCGTGCGGACCCTCCTCTCGCGCCTGAGCGCCAACCTCGACTTCATCGCCGCCAAGACCGAGGGTGCCCTCGGCATGCTCCCCAAAGTCTCGGGTGCGAGCGTCGGCGGGCAGTACGTCGGCAACGACCTCAACACCGTCTTCGACCGGGCGCTCAGCGAAGCCGAGGCGCTCGGCGACGCGTACGTCGCCACCGAGCACCTGCTCCTGGCGATGGCTGAGAGCAGCACTGCCATCGGGCAGGCCCTCGCCGAGCAGAACGTGACGAAGGAGCGCGTCCTCGAAGCGATGCAGGCCATGCGCGGCGGCCAGCGCGTCACCGACCCCTACGCCGAGGCCAAGTACGAGGCCCTCAACCGCTACGCCCGCGACCTCGGCGAGGCGGCGCGCAAGGGCAAGATCGACCCTGTCATCGGGCGCGACGAGGAGATCCGCCGCGTCCTCCAGATCCTCAGCCGCCGGACCAAAAACAACCCCGTCCTCGTCGGCGAGCCGGGCGTTGGCAAGACCGCGATTGCCGAGGGGCTGGCGATCCGCATCGTCCAGGGCGACGTGCCCGAGGGTCTCAAGTCGAAGCGCCTCCTCGCGCTCGACATGGGCGCGCTGATTGCGGGCGCGAAGTACCGCGGCGAGTTTGAGGACCGGCTCAAGGCCGTCGTCAAAGAGGTCGCCGACTCGGACGGCGAGGTGATCCTCTTCATCGACGAACTCCACACGCTCGTCGGGGCCGGCGCGGCCGAGGGGGCGATGGACGCGGCCAACATCCTCAAGCCTGCCCTCGCCCGCGGCGACCTCCGCGCGATTGGCGCGACGACGCTCGACGAGTTCCGCAAGTACTTCGAGAAGGACAAGGCGCTCGAGCGCCGCTTCCAGATGGTCCTCGTCGGCGAGCCGTCGGTCGAGGACACAGTCGGCATCCTGCGCGGCATCAAGGACCGCTACGAGATGCACCACGGCGTCCGCATCACCGACGGCGCAATCGTCGCTGCGGCCGAGCTCTCGGACCGCTACGTCACCAACCGCTTCCTCCCGGACAAGGCCATCGACCTGGTCGACGAGGCCGCTTCCCGCCTCCGCATCGAGATCGACTCGATGCCGGAAGAACTCGACCAGCTAGAGCGCGAGATCCGCCAGCGCGAGATCGCGCGCGAGGCCGTCAAGCGCGAGGGCGACGACGCACAAGTCGAGGTCATCACCGAGGAGCTGGCCAACCTCGAAGAGGAGCGCGACCGCCTCCGCGCCCGGTGGGAGCAGGAGAAGGCACTCATCGAGGCCGTGCAGGCGGCGAAGGAAGGGATCGACCGCCTCCGCGTCGAAGCCGAGGAGCTCGAGCGCCAGGGCGACTTCGGCCGCGTCGCCGAGATCCGCTACGGCCAGGTCCCCGGCCTGGAAGCGCAGATCGAGGCGACGAATGCTCGGCTCGACGAGCTTCAGGCGGGCGGCGCGCTCCTCAAGGAAGAGGTCGGGGCTTCGGACATCGCCGAGGTCGTCAGCCGCGCCACGGGCATTCCGGTGGCGAAGATGCTGGAGGCGGAGAAGGAAAAACTCCTCGGGATGGAGCGTGACCTGGAGCGCCGCGTGATCGGCCAGTCCGACGCCGTGGCGGCCGTCTCGAACGCCGTCCGCCGGGGCCGCGCCGGACTCCAGGAGGCAAGCCGCCCCATCGGCTCGTTCATCTTCCTCGGCACGACGGGCGTCGGCAAGACCGAACTCGCCAAAGCCCTCGCCGAGCAGCTCTTCGACGACGAGGGTGCCGTCGTCCGCATCGACATGTCGGAGTACCAGGAGCGCCACGCCGTCTCGCGGCTCATCGGCGCACCTCCGGGGTATGTGGGGTATGACGAGGGCGGGCAGCTCACCGAGGCCGTCCGCCGGCGCCCCTACTCGGTCGTCCTCCTCGACGAGTTCGAGAAGGCCCACCCCGAGGTCTTCAACGTCCTCCTGCAAGTCCTCGACGACGGGCGGCTGACCGACAACCAGGGCCGCACGGTCGACTTCACGAACACCATCGTGATTATGACGAGCAACCTCGGCTCGGACCTCATCAAGCGCCGGATGGAACTGGCGGGCGACGAGCCGTTCACCGACGAGCAGGCGGAGGGCCTGCAGACCGACATGCAGAACCTGCTCAAGCAGACGCTCCGGCCGGAGTTCCTCAACCGGATCGATGAGACGATTGTCTTCCAGCCGCTCGGGCGGGTCGAGATCGGCCACATCGTCGGGATCCAGTTCGAGAACCTCCGCCGCCTCGCTGCCAAGAGCGGGATCGACCTCACGCTGACGGACGCGGCGCGGGACTACCTCGCCCGCAAGGGCTACGACCCCGTCTTCGGGGCGCGCCCGCTCAAGCGCGTGCTCCAGCGCGAGATCGCCAACCAACTCGCCGAGCAGATGCTGGACGGGTTCGTCCGCGAGGGCGACACGGTCGAGATCGACGCCCTCCCCGACGGCTCAGGCCTGACGCTCACCACCGACGCCGCCGCGCCGAGTGAGGACGCCGTGACGGCTCCGGCGGCCGAGGCATAGGAGCTACAGCATAGCTAGCGCGACGCCTGAGCACGGTAGCCCTGACCAGGAGCGCGGTCTCCCACAAACCGTGTTTCGATTTTCTCTCTTAAGGCTCTCAAGTAGCGGTAGATCGATGGTTTAGACCTGTTGAGAATAACCGTCAGATTATCCACGCTGAGGTACTCATTGCGCTCTTGCGCAACAACAAGAGCGTTCCAGAGCGCTTGGCGCGTCGCTTCTGGAGGTGCCCACCCTGAGCTTCGCACACTCCCAGCAGCACGGATGTAAGGGGAGAGGTCTAGTTCTTCGGACTGATCAGTGTCGCCCGGGGTTTGATCACTCTCCGTCGGGCTTTGATCAGTGTCGCCCGGGGTTTGATCACTCTCCGTCGGGCTTTGATCAGTGTCAAAGGTCTCCTCTTCTGTATCAAACAGGTTTGGAGTTCGGTCTGGCGAGAGGATGTACGTAGTCCAACGTTTGGTGCCTTGAGAAACGAGGAAGCCTGCCGCTACGAGTCGGCCCAGAATCTCCGTGATAGCGGCTGGGTGGAGATCATAGAGGTCTTGCAGGCGCCCGTTGCTGACTTTCCCCTCGACGGCTGCAGTCACGACGGCTGTTCGCTCGACCTCACTCAGTTCGGCGAACGCTTCACCAAAACGAGCACGTAGCCTTGCGACAACATCTTCCGGTAGCAGGCTTGCCATCGACAGACGCAGCGTGATGTGCTCGGGCTCGAACCGCTCGACCAGGCTTGGAGGACGCCAGTGTTGATCCTTCCAGGCACCTACGATTGTTGGGAAACCGGAGCCTGCCTGCTCTGCCGCGCCGATCATCTGGAACATCTTCTGGAGGTTCCGATTGCGGCAGTCGCTCGTGCCTCCAGCGCGGACGCGCCCGGGCGGGATGCGGAGCGAGCCAGGGTTGCGAAATGAGAACAGACCGTGCGTCTTCTGGATTAGGATGGGTGTACTTGCGGAATAGTCCGCGTGGATCAACGCATTGACGAGGGCCTCTTTGAGCGCCCGGTGGACGGGCGTTTCATCCACGCGCCGCCCAGCCTCCGTCACAAATGGAATCCGGAGGCCGTCGGTGAGGCGGGCGAACGCACGGCGGTAGAAGCTGTACAGGTTGCCTGACCATGTCCCGTCCGTGGTGACGCGGTCCGCCCAGCGCAGGCGGGGAGTGTCTTCCGGGACCTCGCGGTAGTCGAGGACGTAGTCCGGGAGCGCGTCCAAGATGGCGCGCAGCGAGCCGAACATGAGCACGCCTGCGAGCGTGAGGCCCATCTCATCGGTCTGGCGGTCGCGTCGCCAGCCACCGAGTTGCGTTAGCAGTCCAAGGTCGTCCTCGGTAAGCCAGACGTGGTTCGGGTTGGCGGACCGAAACTCGTTGCGGTAGGACACGACGCTGGAGGCGTCGAGATCATTGAGAGTGTAGCCAGGGAGGATGCGGGCGTCGCGCTGGTCCTGCTCGGCGTCGGCGATCATCCGGCGGACTTCGCGCTCAGGACAGCGGTAATCGCCCTCATGGTTGCGTCGGTAGGTACTGGTGAGCGGGTTCGGGCCGACGTACACCGGCCGCTGCTCGCGGGAGGCGCGCGGTACGGAGATGTGGACAACGGCCCGCCCCCCGTCCTCCACAATCTGCGCGTCGTGGTTGCGGAGGATGTTGAGGTTGACTGTATTCGGATTGTTGGCCTCATCCCAGAACGACTTCAGCACTTGCTCGGGGCGGGCAAGACCGAGGATGTCCAGTGTGCCGTCCGGGTACTCTTTCACGCCGAGAACGATCTCGCCGCCCTGCGTATTTGCCATCGCGGAGTAGGTCTCCCAGACCGAGCGTGGGACCTCGCCGAGGCCTTCCCGCCCCTGGGCAGCCTTGACCTCGAAGTCGATGCCTTCGCGGCGGGCAAGGAGATCGACGATCGTCATAGGGCAGAGTTCGGTGAGGACAAACGCGGGCTGCTGACGCCGTCAGCTGTAGTCGCTAGTGCGGAGAATGTCCGCGATAGCGTGCTGCATAGGAGTCGGCAGGTTTCGGCTGAAAGTACGGACCGACTCCATCGTGGAGAGCGAAGCTGCCCTGCCCGGAAGGGCTACGACCCGGTCTTCGGGGCGCGGCCCCTGAAGCGCGTGCTCCAGCGCGAGATCGCCAACCAGCTCGCCGAGCAGATGCTGGCCGGGTTCGTCCGCGAGGGCGACACGGTCGAGATCGACGCCCTCCCCGACGGCTCAGGCCTGACGCTGACGACGGACGCCGCCGCGCCGAGCGAGGACGCGGTGACGGCCCCGGCTGCTGAAGCATAGGCAGGGTGTAGGAATCGAGAAACGAGGGCCGCGCTGCGACGGGCCGAGCACCCGGCCTCAGCCGTCAGGCGGACCGCAGTCGAAGACGTCCAGCGCTCGTTGTGCTGCGGTGGCAACCTCCTCGCCTTCGGGTGTGCCCGCAGCACGTCCCGTCTCAAACGCTTCTCTGAAAGCCGCGCATGCGCCGTCGCGGTCCTCTTGGTCCTGGAGCAGCACGCCGAGGTTGACGCTCGCCTTGGCCACCTGGACGAGGCCCTCGGCCGTGGACGCCTCGCGACCGACCGCCACCGCCGCCTCGTAGGCCGTGCGCGCGCCGTCGGGGTTGCCCTGGTCCTCGAGCAGCACGCCGAGGTTGAAGTTCGCCATGGCCACCTCGACGAGGCCCTCGGTCGTGGACGCCTCGCGACCGACCGCCACCGCCGCCTCCCAGGCCGTGCGCGCGCCGTCGAAGTTCTCTTGATCCTTGAGCAGCGCGCCGAGGTTGACGCTCGCCATGGCCACCTCGACGAGGCCCTCGGCCGTGGACGCCTCGCGACCGG
>JBCDKT010000067.1 GCA_038746285.1 Bacteroidota bacterium | reverse complement strand
CATTCCCGACCCTGATCGGGAATCCAGAAGGCGTACTACAAGCTCTGGATTCCCGCCTGCGCGGGAATGACGGCTGTTTTTGAGGAGAACGCTGAGACCTAACCGAGTCCATAACATGCTCTAGTCGGGCCTGCCCGGACGCAACGCGCCCGCCCCGGCACTCGGCTGGGGCGGGCGCTCGTCTGTCTGCGGGGCTGACCTACTTTACGAAGAGCATCTCGCGGTAGGTCGGCAGCGGCCAGAGGGCGGCTGGGACGACGCCTTCGAGCGCGTCGCACGCGTCGCGGACGGCCCCCATCGCGGGGATCACCTTCGCCTGCATGGCCTTCGCCTCGTCTTTGGCGCGCGCCGCCGCCGCCCGGCGCTTGGCGAGCGTCCCGAGCGCAGCGCGGAGATCATCGATGAGCGCACCGACCTCCTGCGCCGTCTCCTTCACGCCGCCGAACGCGAGGCCGATGTCGGCCCCCCGCTCGACGGTCGAGGCGAGGTCGGAGAGGTACTGGACCGCCGCCGGGAGCACCATCGTCTGAGCCATGTGCTCAGTCGTGGCGGCCTCGATGCCGAGCGTCATCACGTACTGCTCGGTAAAGATCTCGTGGCGGCTCTCGAGTTCGTGCCGCGTGAGCACCTTGTGGGTCTCAAAGACCGCGACGTTTTTGTCGTCGCACAGCGTGCCGAGGGCCTCGACGGTCGTCTTGAGATTCAGCAGACCGCGCTTCTTGGCCTCCTGCTGCCAGGCGTCGGCGTAGCCGTCGCCGTTGAAGATGACCGGGCGGGCCTCCTTCATGGCCTCGGTGATGACCTCGGAGACGGCGGCTTCGAGCGCCTTCTTGCTGCGTTTCTTGCCGAGCTTCTTCTCGGCGGCGTCGGCGAGGGTGCGGATGGCCTCGGCGGTGATTGTGTTGAGGATCGTCACCGGGAAGCTCACCGACTGGCTGGAGCCGACGGCACGGAACTCGAACTTGTTGCCGGTGAAGGCGAAGGGGCTGGTCCGGTTGCGGTCGCCGGCGTGGCGCGGCAGGCGCGGCAGCACCGGCGTCCCGAGCCCGAGGAAGCCGCTCTCCTTGCTCGACGTGGCCTTGCCCTCGTCGAGGAGCTGGTCGTAGACGTCGGTGAGCTGGTCGCCGAGGAAGACCGAGATGATCGCCGGCGGGGCCTCGTTGGCCCCGAGGCGGTGGTCGTTGGCCGCGCTCGCAATCGAGGCGCGGAGGAGGCCCTGGTACTCGTGGACCGCCTTGAGGACAGCGGTGCAGAAGAACAGGAAGAGGAGGTTGTCGTGCGGCGTCTCGCCCGGCTCCAGGAGGTTCGTCCCGGTGTCGGTCGACATCGAGAAGTTGCAGTGCTTGCCCGAGCCGTTGAGGCCGGCGAAGGGCTTCTCGTGGAGGAGGCACACCATCCCGTAGCGCCGGGCGACGCGCTGGAGCGTCATCATGACGAGCTGCTGGTGGTCGGCGGCGACGTTGGCGTTCTCGAAGATCGGCGCGATCTCGTACTGGCCCGGCGCGACCTCGTTGTGGCGCGTCTTGACCGGCACGCCGAGGCGGTAGAGTTCGAGCTCGACCTCCTGCATGTAGCTCAGCACGCGGTCCGGGATCGAGCCGAAGTAGTGGTCGTCCATCTCCTGCCCGCGCGGCGGCGCAGCCCCGAGGAGCGTCCGGCCCGCGGTGTTGAGGTCCGGGCGCTCGCGGTAGTAGGCCGCGTCGACGAGGAAGTACTCCTGCTCGGAGCCGAGCGTGGCGTAGACCCGCTGCACGTCGCTGTGCCCGAGGAGGTGGAGCGCCCGCGTGGCCTCGCGGTTGAGCGCCTCCATCGAGCGGAGGATCGGCGTCTTGTGGTCGAGCGCCTCGCCGGTCCAGCTCGCGAAGGCCGTCGGGATGCAGAGCGTCGAGCCGTTCTCGTTCTCGATGATGAACGCCGGGCTGGTCGGGTCGTAGGCCGTGTAGCCGCGCGCCTCAAACGTGGCACGGAGGCCGCCCGAGGGGAAGCTGGAGGCGTCGGGCTCGCCCTGGATCAGGTTGGCACCGGAGAACTCGGCGACGGCCCCGCCGCCCTCGTTCGGGGTGATGAAGCTGTCGTGCTTCTCGGCGGTCCGCCCGGTCAGCGGCTGGAACCAGTGCGTGTAGTGGGTCACGCCGTGCTCGACGGCCCACTCCTTCATCGCCATCGCCACGGCGTCGGCCACGTCCTCGGGGAGCGGCTCGCTCTTCTCGATCGTGGCGCGGAGCTTTTTGTAAGTCGCCTTCGGGAGGCGGGCTTTCATCTCGGGGTACCAGAACACCTTCTCGCCGAAAATCTTCTGGATGTCGAACGCGGCAGGGCTCGCGTGGCCGTTGCCGTTGGTGCGGGTGCGGGATATATCGAGGACAGCCATGATGCGGATCGGTTGGGTTGGGGGTCGGGGATTGGGTACGGGAGGGCGAGCGGTTGGACGCTGGGAAGCCGGCAAGACGCCATGACTAGCCGGCCTCACGGCGCTCCAAGATCATCGGCTCGGCGGGGAGCCGGCTTGACTCCTTCATGCTGGAAAGAACAATCGAGGTCTGGGTGCCGCGCACGCCGGGGAGGGCCTGCACGTCGGCGAGAAGGCGTTCGAGCGCGGCGGTGGTGCGGACGCGGACCTTGAGCAGGTGCGAGCCCTCGCCGGTGATCGAGTGCAGTTCCTGCACGGCAGGCATCGCGGTCACGCGGTCGATGAAGGTGGGGTAGTGCTCGGAGCCGACGGACGAGACGCGGATGAAGGCCGCCACGTCGAAGCCGAGCCGCCGGGCGTCGAGCCGGGCGTGGTAGCCGGTGACGACGCCGCGCTCTTCGAGCTTGCGCATCCGCTCCGACACCGCCGGCACGGACAGCCCGACCGTCTCGGCGACCTCGCTTCGCTTGATGCGGCCCCGGCGCTGGACGAGGTCCAGAATCTGGGCGTCGGTCTCGTCTATTCTCTCCATCGGCGCACACACCCCTGTTAAAGCGTAATCGGAATATATCAACAACATTTCGCTCGCAGAGCACTTTAGGTTTAAAAATTAAATCAAAGTCAGCATTAGACGCTACCGATGTCACGTCAGGCTACCGAGACCGCGACTTCAGACCGGACGTCTTGGTCACCGGTGCTGCTTAGTGGAAGCGACCGGGCGTGCGTCGGCTCGGGTAGTGCTGTCTGGCTCGCGCCCGGGGGAACGGCCCGCTCGGCGTTCGTCCGCACCGTCGCCTCGGTCCCCATGAGGGCGTCGAAGACGTGCAGGCCGCACAGCTGTGACAGCTCTTCGCAGACTCTGATGCCGCGCACGCTGTTGCCTCGCTCGTCGAGCGGCGGCGAGAACACCGCCACGCCGAACTGACGGGGCACCACGGCGAAGACGGCCCCCCCGACTCCGCTCTTCGCAGGCAGCCCGACGCGGTAGCCCCACTCGCCTGCGTAGTCGTAGAGCCCGCAGGTGAACATCACGCTGAGCACGTCGCGGATGTACTCCGGCGAGAGGACCTGCTCGCCCGTCAGTGGATTGACTCCGCCGTTGGCGAGTGAGCCGGCCATCGTGGCGAGGTCGCGGCTCGTGACGAGGACGGAGCACTGCTGGAAGTAGAGGTCCAGCGCCTCATCGATTCCGTTGTGGATCATCCCGAAGTTGCGCATCAGGTGGGCGAGCGCGCGGTTGCGGTGCCCCGTCGTGCGCTCGGACATGAAGACGGCCATGTCGACATCGATCGGATGGCCGGCGAAGCGCGAGAACATGCTGAGGAGCGAGTTCAGCTTGTCCGTCGGACCCTCCCCGCGGATGAGGCTCGTGATGGCGATGGCTCCGGCGTTGACCATCGGGTTGTGCGGCCGCTTGGACTTCTCGTCGAGCTTGATGATCGAGTTGAAGGCGTCGCCCGTCGGCTCGACGCCTACGCGGGCGAGGACGGTCTCGCGCCCATGCTCCTCCAGAGCGGCGGCGTAGACGAACGGCTTCGAGGCGGACTGGATGGTGAAGCGGCGGTCGCAGTCGCCGACCTCGTAGACCTCCCCGTCGACGGTGACGACGGAGATGCCGAACCAGTCGGGGTTGGCCTTGGCGAGCTCGGGGATGTAGTCCGCCACGGCCCCCTCGCCCAGCGAAGCGTACTTGTAGTGGAGCTCGTTGAGGATCGAGAGCAAGCGGGCACGGGCGTTGCCACCCCGGAGCGTGACGTGTGTCGGGACGTGCGGTCGATGTTCCATCTCGGTCTCTGGAAAGCGGTTGGGAAGGCGCACCGTGGCGCTGTGCCGCAATGTGCCTCCAGCCGCGCGATTCCCTGTTACCGCTCCGTCTCGACCTGTTGACGCTCCGTCGCACGAGACGCTGAGGCAACAACCTGAGACGCTCCGTCAACCGGCCCGGCAGTCCTGGGGCGCTTCCTCTTTGCTCACGCGCTTGCCTTCCGACCAAGCGCTGGCCGGCTCAGGCCCCGGCCGGTGCCGCGTAGGCCGACGGCGCAACCTCGTATGTCGCCCGGAACGTGCGCGAGAAGTGGGCGACGCTTTTGAACCCGACCGCGTAGGCGATCTCGCCCACCCCACCGGCACGCTCGGTGAGCAGGCGGGCGGCCCGCGCCAGCCGCGCCTCGCGCAGCAGGGCCTGCGGCGTTTCATCGACGACGCCCTTCAGCCGCCGGTAGAGCGTCGCGCGGCTCATCCCCACGGCCTCGGCGAGCGTCTCCACGCCGAAGTCCTCGTCGTCGAGACGGTCCTCGATGACGGCATGGAGACGCTCGACGAGCGCGGCATCTTCCGGGGCGAGGGCGGACGTATCGGGGCGTGCCGGCGCAGGGACAGCCTCGCCTGCGAAGCGCTCGCGCAGCCGCCGCCGTCCGGCGATCAGGTTGTCCACGCGGGCGGCGAGCGTGCGGACGTTGAAGGGCTTCGTGACGTAGTCGTCGGCCCCGCTGCCGAGGCCCTCGAGCGTGGCCTCCTCCCCTGCCTTCGCCGTGAGCAGGACGACCGGGAGGAAGTCCGTCGCCGGATCGGCCTTGAGGGCGGTGCAAAGGGCGATGCCGTCCAGGACCGGCATCATCACGTCGGAAACGACGAGGTCGGGGAGGTGCTCGCGGGCGAGGGCCAGCCCCTCGGCCCCGTCGGCGGCTTCGAGCACGCGGTAGCCGGGGTGCCCGTCGCGTTCGGCTTCGAGGTGGCGGCGAACGTAGGCCCGGATGTCGGGGTGGTCGTCGACGACGAGGACGGTCGTCACGTCCTCGCCCGCCCCGTCTTCGCTGAGCGTCGAGGCCTCGCTGGGCCGCTCGTCTCCGCCCTGGTCGGGCAAGAGCAACGACGGATCGAGCAGCGGCGGGACATCCGGCACTGCTGCATCGCCCGGCTGCTCGTCCCCGGCAAGCTGATCGGGCGCGAGGTGGTCGCGTCCGAGCGGGAGGGTGATCGTGAACCGGCTGCCCGCGCCCGGCTCGCTCTCGGCGGCAATCGTGCCGCCGTGGAGCGTGACGACCTCGCGCGCGAAGGCCAGCCCGATCCCGGTCCCTGGCTGGCGCTGCGGCGTCAGGCCGTCGGCCTGGTAGAAGCGGTCGAAGAGGTAGGGCAGGTGCTCAGCGGCGATGCCGGTACCAGTGTCCTCGACTGTGACGCGGGCCTCGGTCTCGCTCGCCGCGAGGCGGAGGCGGACACGCCCGCCGTCGGGGGTGAACTTGAGCGCGTTCGAGAGCAGGTTCGAGACGGCCCGCCCGAACCGGTCGCGGTCGAGCCACGCCTCGACGGGATGCCCCGGCCCGTCGTACCGGAGGTCGATCCCGAGGCGCTCGGCGTGCAGCGCAAACATCGCCGCGAGGTCGCGCAGGAAGGCGTCGAGGTCGAGCGGGCGCGCGCCGAGCCGGAGCTGCCTGGCGTCCATCTTCGCCACGTCGAGGATTTCGTTGATTAGCCCGAGCACGCGGCGGGCGCTGCGGAGCGCCAGACCCACCGGCTCGCCGATCTCGTCGGGCGCGTACATCCCGTCGCGGAGGTCTTCGAGCGGACCGATCGTGAGAGTGAGCGGGGTGCGGAACTCGTGGCTGACGTTCTGGAAGAAGCGGGTCTTGGCGGCGTCGAGTTCGCGGAGCTGCTCGGCCTGCGCCTCGGTAGTTTGTTTCTCCCGTTCGAGGTCGGCCGTCCGCTCGGCGACGAGGGCGCGGAGCTCGGTCTCGCGTTCGCGCTGCCGCCGCACCCGGCCCTGGACCGCGGCCCCGGCGAGGCCGAGCGCCAGCAGCCCCAGCCCGAGCGCGAACCACCACGTCTCGAAAAAGCGGGGCTCCACGACGACCGCGAGCGCAGCGCCCTCGTCGTTCCACACCCCATCGGCGTTCGCCGCCTGCACGCGGAACGTGTAGCGGCCGGGGTCGAGGTTCGTGTAGGTCGCCTCGGGGTCGCCGCCCGGCGTGTGCCAGTCGGCGTCGTAGCCCTCCAGCCGGTAGCGGTAGCGGTTCTGGCTCGGGTTGGCGAAGTGGAGCGCGGCGAACGCGAGCGCGAGGTCGCGCTGCCCCGGCGCGAGGCGAACCGTCTCGGCGTAGGGCGCCGCGACCGCGAGCGGCGCGCCCTCCCCCGGCTCCGCGATCTCGCCGCCGACCCGTACGTTCGTGATCGCCACCGGCGGCGGGACCTCGTTGCGCGTGAGGCGGTCCGGGAAAAAGCTCACGAGCCCGCCCGGCCCGCCGAAGAACAGCTCCCCGCTCGGCGCGCGGTGCGAGGCGACCGTGTTGAAGTCGAGGTCGGGCAGCCCGTCGTCGAGCCCAAACGCCTCGAAGGTGTCGGTGGCGGGCGAGAAGCGCGCCAGCCCCCGGCCGGTACCCAGCCACAGGTCCCCCGCGTCGTCCTCCTCGATGGAGTAGATGATGTCGCTCGGCAGGTCGGTCGTGGCCGCGCTGTAGTGCGTGAACACCTCGGTCGCCGGGTCGAAGCGGCTCAGCCCGGTACCGTAGGTGCCGACCCAGATGGCCCCGTCGCGCAGGTGAAGCACCAGGATTTTGTCCGAGGCCGGGCCGTCGGCGTTGGCGGGGTCGTAGCTGTAGGTCTGCTGCCGGCCGGTGTCCGGGTCGAACCGGATCAGCCCCTCGCCGTAGGCCCCGAACCACAACGCCCCGTCGTGCTCGACGACCGAGCGCACCCACGGGCTGGCGCCCGGCTCCTCGCCGAGGCAGAACGGGGCGAAGGTGCCGGCGGCGCGGTTGAAGACGCTCGGGCACCCGCTCTCGCTCGAGAGCACCCAAAGCCGGCCCCGGCCGTCCTCGAACGTGCCGTGGGGGCTGCTGGTCGGGAGCGCGCCCGGCACACCGTTGGGGCGCGGCCAGTCCTCCGCCTCGGGCCAGGCCGGCGCCGGGGCATGGCGCTCGACGACGCGACCCTGGGCTGGATCGAACCGCTGGAACGTGCCGAGCCAGGAGCCCGAACGCCAGGTGCCGAGCCAGAGCGTCCCGTCCTCTGCCTCGCGGAGATCCACGACCGTGGCGGTCGCTGCCTGGTCGGTGCCGTCGTGGCGGTAGCGGGTGACGCGCCCGCTGGGGCGGTCGACGCGGTTGAGCACGCCGTCCTCGGTGCCAACCCAGAGCACGCTGTCCTGAGCGAGGACCGACCACACGATGGGGTCGCTGAGGCTGTTCGGGTCTTCCGGATCGTGGGTGAGGACGGTGAACGGCGGGGGGGCTAGCTCGAAGGCGCTCACGCCCGCGAAGAGCCCGACCCACATCACGCCGCTGCGGTCGAGGTAGAGCGCGCGCACGCGGCCGGGAAGGATGCTGGCCGGGTCGTTCGGGTCGTGCCGGTAGCGAGCGGCCGGCGCGCTCGGCCCGGCCCCGGCTGCGAGGTGGGCGATGCCGTCGTCCGTGCCGAGCCAGAGCGCGCCGGCCGGGTCCTCGACGATCGCCATGATCTGCACGCCCTCAGTCCCGTCGTAGGCAACGAAGGTGCCGGCGGCCTGGTCGTAGAGGAACAGCCCCTCGTCGGTGCCGACCCAGAGCCGCCCGCTGCGGTCTTCGAGGAGCGAGCGGATGGATTCCCGGGGGAGGCCCCCGGGGCCGCTGATGTCCTCGAACCGGGCGGTGTCCAGGTCGTAGCGGACCAGGTGGCCGCCTTCCATGCCGACCCAGATGCCTCCGCGCCGGTCTTCGAGGAGCGCGGTGACCCGGTTGCTGGGCAGCCCCCCGCTCTCGTCGCTCTGCCGGAACGTGTCGAGCGCGCCGGTGTCCGGTTCGTAGCGGTACACGCCCTCGTTCCCGCCGAGCCAGAGCCCGCCGTCGCGCGCCCGGATGAACACGTCCAGCGTTCGGAACGCCGCCCGGTCGAGGCGGAGGAGGTTGGTGAACGCGTCCCGCTGCGGGTGGTAGCGGCTGAGCGTGCCCTCCTCGCCGGCGATCCACAGCCCGCCGTCCGGCGTAGAGGCGAACCCCTCGACATCGACCTCGCCGAGGCTCGTGGTGTCGAACGGGACGGGGAGGTAGGTGCGGAAGCGGAGGCCGTCGTAGCGGCTCAGCCCGCCCTCAGTGCCGAACCACAGGAACCCGCGCGTGTCCTGGTAGATGGCGGTGATGTAGGGGCTGGCCAGGCCGTCCTCGATCCCGAAGTGACGAAACCGGATCTCCGAGCCGGGACCGCGCGTCGCCTGTGCGTGCCCCGGCGCAGGCACACCCAGCAACACCGCCAGAAGACCGAGCAGGTAGAGCCGCATAGTCCTTAGTTTCGAGCCGTCGAATATACGGCCCCGCCAAACGCAGGCCTCGCGTCTGTGCTCGTCCCTAACGCGGTGGAATACCGAGGCGCAGCGCGAGCCCGATCTCGCCGGGACCGAGGACCGGAGTCACAGACCACCCGTTCGGGTGCCGCCCGTGCCGGTTGGCGAGCCCGTAGCCGACGAGCGTCCCGAGTGCCGCCCCGCCGACCACGTCCGACGACCAGTGGTCGCCTCGGACGACCCGGGTGACTGCCGTGCCAGTCGCCACGGCGAGCAGCCCGTAGGTGAGCGGGCCGGGGTAGTAGACCACCCACGGCGTGACGACGGCAAACGCGACCGTCGTGTGGCCCGACGGAAACGAGCGCTGCCTCGTGAACGGTGCAAAGTCGTACGGGCCCTGCTGCTCGCGCGGCCGGGCGCGCCCGAAGACGCCCTTGAGCAGCGAGCTAAGAACGTTGCCGTAGAGCGCCGACTCCAGCGAGGTGAACGCCGCGTCCTGAACCCGGGCGTCGTCCGTCAACAGCGAGGCCCCGAACACCGCCCCGGCGGCGGGAATGGCATAGCGCCAGTCCCCGACCTCGTTGGCTGCGTTCAGGAACGGCCCGTTGTCGCGGTCCCGCACCTCGCCCGCGTCTCCGCTGATCGTCTCGTCGGCGAGCGTGAACAGAACCAGCGCGCTTCCCGCACCGAGGGTGTAGACCGCGTGACGCGAGGTCAGCCCCTTCGCCAAGCCGAGCGGGTCGCCGGCCGTCCACCGGAGAAAGCGGCCGCGGTCGACCTGCTCTGCGTCCTGGGCCACCGCAGCGCTCGGCGCGAGCAGCACGGCGAGCAGGACCACTACAGCAAGACGGCTCAGGGTCGGAGCAGGTGGAGAGATCATATCAGACCTCGGCTCGCTTCCGCTGTGTCGCCCACCAGACCCACGCGATCAGCACGAACTGCAGGGGGAGCCGCAGCCACAGCCCGAGCGCCGCGTTCTCCAGCCCGACGGCCTCCGGCTCCATCGCCATGTAGAGGTTCGCCGGGAAGACGGCGACGAGGAGTGCGGCGAGGCCGACCCCGGCCCACGCCCGCGTCTTCTGAACCAGCACGCCGAGGCCGCCGAGGATTTCGGCGAGGCCACTGATGTAGACGAGCGCGAGTGGGAACGGGAAATATGGCGGGACGATCTGGACGTACAGGTCCGGTATGACGAAGTGCAGGAGGCCGGCCGCGACGAAGAGCACTGCGATCAGCCCGAGCGAAAAGTCTTTCATGCAGGATGATACGCGACGCGTAGTGCGCGGGGCCGAGCGCCAACGCAGAGACAATGCCCACGCATCACGTCAATCCGATCACGCCCATCATCCGGCCCGTCGTCCCGCCGTCAGCGCGGTAGGAGAAGAAGCGCGCGGTGTCGAACGTGCTGCATCCCTCGACCTGAATGTTCGCCTCGTCCAGCCCCGCCTTGAGGAGTTGGGCGACGATGGCACCGGAGAGATCGACGTGCGGCTTGGTCCAGGCGTCGTCTTCCAGCACATGCGCGTCGTCGAACTGCCGCGCTACTTCGGTCCCGACCTCGAAATCGTCCGGCCCGATGCACGGGCTGACGTAGGCGCGGATCCGCTCCGGCTCGGCCTTGAGCTTCCGCATCGCTTCGACAGTCATGATCGGGATCCCGCCGACTGCCCCGCGCCACCCCGCGTGGCACGCCCCGACGACGCCGGCTTTGGCGTCGGCGAGCAGCACCGCCCCGCAGTCGGCAACGAGGATGCCGAGGGCGAGGCCGCGCCGGTCGGTGACGTGGCCGTCGTTGCGCTCGGCGAAACCCGGCTCGCTCCGGGCGGTGACGCTCACGCCGTGGACCTGCCCAATCGTCGCCAGGTGGTCTGGGCCGAAGCCCAGCACACTGAGAAACCGCCGCCGGTTTTCCTGCACCGCGGCCTCATCGTCGCCGGTTGCGAAGCCCATGTTGAGCGCGTCGAACGGCGCGTCGCTCACCCCGCCCGCGCGCGTGCTGAACCCGGCCGTGACGCCCGGCAGGTCGGCAAAGATGGCCGGGCGGATCAGGTCGAGCGCGGGCTGCGGCTCCATGAGCGGGCGAAACACGTAGGGGCGACCGGCCGGCCGCCCCCGCAGATCATCAGAGACGAAGAGGGCTTACCGCGTGCGGCGCGTCCGCTCGTCGGAGCCGAGGAGCGAGCGCAGGCGGGCGTCGGCGGCGAGGTCCGGGTAGTGGTTGCGGATCTCGTCGCGCACCGAGGGGTCGAGCTCGAACGCGCGGCGGAGCGCGGCCGTCGCCTCGGTGTGGCGCTCGAGGGCGAAGAGCACCTTCGCCTGGTGGACGTGCGCCTCGCTCAGGTGCGGGTTCACCCCGGCGGCCTTCCGGTAAGCGTCGAGCGCATCGGGCAGGTGGCCCGCCTCGAAGAGCGTCTCGCCGAGGTCGAGCCATGCCTCCTCGTTGGTCGGCTCCAGCTCGACGACGCGGCCGTAGGAGCGGAGCGACTCGGCCAGCAGTCCGGCGTTGTACTCGCTGTCGGCGCGGGCGTACCAGAACTCGCCGACCTCGGGGCGGAGCTGGAGGGCGCGGGCGAAGCAGCGCAGCGCGTCGGTGTGGCGCTCGAGGGCGTCGTAGCAGCAGCCCATCCCGTACCACGCCTCGGGGTACTCCGCGTCGTCCTGCACGGCGCGGCGGAAGTAGGTCACCGCCGTCGTGTAGTCGCCGAGTTCCTCGTAGGCGAGGCCGACGTTGTAGTAGGTAGAGGCGTCGCCCTCCTCGTATTCGAGCACCTTGAGGTAGCTCGCCACGGCGTCCTGCAGCTCCCCCATGTTGGCGAGCGCGTTGCCCTTGTTGTAGTGCGCCGAGGCAAAGCTGTCGTCGATGGCGAGCGCGAAGCCGTAGCTCTCGACAGCGTCGGCGTAGCGCTCCATCCGGTTGAGGACGATGCCGCGGTTGTACCACGCGTTCTGCGAGTACGGGTCGAGTTCGATCTGCCGGTCGTAGGCCGCGACGCTCTCCTCGAAGCGCTCGGCGTGGTCGAGGCAGTAGCCGAGTTCGTACCAGATCTCGGGGTGCTCGGGGTGAAGCGCAGCGCAGCGCCGGAGCGCCTCGACGGCCTCGTCGAACCGGCCGAGCTTCTCGAGCGTGATGCCCTGGTTGAAGAGCGCTTCCTCGTTCGTCGGGTCCACGCCGAGCACCTCCCGGTAGGCCTCCATCGCCTCGGTGGACCGGTCGAGGTTGTCGAGCGTGATGCCGCGGTTGAGGAGCGTCTCAGGGTCGACGGGGTTCAGCGCGAGGGCCTCGTCGTAGGCGGCGAGCGCCTCGTCGTGGCGGTCGAGGTTGTTGAGCAGCACGCCGCGCCGCAGCCAGGCGTCGGAGGAGTAGGGGTGGGTGCCGATGAGCCGGTCGATGACGCCGAGCGCCGTCTCGAACCGCCCGCGCTCGAAGTAGTGGGTGGCAATTTCTTCCAGGGCCTCGGAGTCGAAGTACCGGTTTCCGCCGCGCCGGAGGTCGTCTTCGTAGGCTCGTACGAGGTCTCGCAGCGCCTCGTCGCCTCGTCCTTCGTCGTAGTCTTCGAACTCGAACATGCTCATAGTGCGCTGCGATGCAGAGTCAGCGTGCGCTCGGGATGACCGTGCCAGGGCGGCAGCCGGGCGGCGGTAAGGTACGGCGGGCTCGGCCACATGCAACATCTACGCCGCCGCCGCCGGTGGGTTGCCTCGCCTTCATCCTTTCGGCGGCTCGTAAGTTCCCGGACGCACGCGCTTCACCGAGACCCTCACCCCGCCCCATGCTCATCACGTTCGAAGGCATCGACGGCAGCGGCAAGAGCACGCAGGCGCGGCTGCTCCGCGCCCACGCCGAGGCCGAGGGCTGGCGCCCGCTCCTCGTCCGCGAGCCCGGCGGCACCGACCTCTCGGAGCACGTCCGTGCTCTCCTCCTGGACCCGGACGCCCACGTCGACGCCCGCGCCGAGCTGCTTCTGTTTGCTGCCGCCCGCGCCCAACTCGTTCACGAGGTCGTGCGCCCGGCGCTGGAGGACAAGCGGCTCGTGATCGCCGACCGGTTCTACGACTCGACGACGGCCTACCAGGGGGCCGGGCGCGGCATCGCCGAGGCGGGGTGGCTGCGCTCGTTCCACGCGTTCGTGACGAGCAACCTGCGCCCGCGCCGGACCTACCTCGTGGACGTGCCGCTTGCCGTCGCCAGCGAGCGGCGCGGCGGGGCCGGCGGCGACCGGATGGAGGAGGCCGGCACCGCGTTCTTCGAGCAGGTCCGCGCCGCCTACCTGCGCCTGGCCGATGCCGAGCCGGAGCGCGTCCTCCGCCTCGACGGCACGCGCCCGGCGGACGTGCTCCACGCCGACATCGTGCGTGACGTGGAGCGTCTGCTCGACGAGGCGTCTGTCGGAACCGGCGAGCGCTCCTCCGGTTGACTTCGGACCCTATCCGAACTGCCTGTGTCCGTTCTTCCCCAGACCCAACTCGACGAAGTCACCCGCACCTTCAGCGCTTTCCTGAGGGAGCGCGGTCAGCGCCAGACGCCGGAGCGCTTCGCGATCCTCGACGAGGTCTACGCCACGCCCGACCACTTCGACGCGGACGAGCTGTTCGTCCGCCTCAAGCAGAAGGGCGGCCGCGTCAGCCGCGCCACGGTCTACAACACCCTCGAGCTGCTCCTGGAGTGCGCCCTCGTGGTGAAGCACCAGTTCGGACAGAACCAGGCGAAGTACGAGCGGGCCTACGCCTACTGGCAGCACGACCACCTGATCTGCCTCGGCTGCGGTGCCATCCTCGAGTTCTGCGACCCGCGCCTCCAGAGCATTCAGGACACCGTCGGCGACATCTATGGCTTCGAGATCAGCCACCACTCGCTGAACCTCTACGGCCACTGCAGCCAGTGCCGCCAGGAAGAGGGTGCCGCGTGACCGGCAGCTGACGGCTCGCCCTGTTCCCTCCTCACGCCGCCGATGCCCCTCCCGCTCTTCCAGGTCGACGCCTTCACCGACGAGGCCTTCCGGGGCAACCCGGCCGCTGTCTGCCTGCTCGATGCGGCAGCACCCGAGGCCTGGATGCAAGCCGTCGCCGCCGAGATGAACCTCTCGGAGACGGCCTTCGTGATGCCGCACGCCGACGGCTTCCAGCTCCGCTGGTTCACGCCGACAGTCGAGGTGGACCTCTGCGGCCACGCCACCCTCGCCAGCGCGCACACGCTCTGGGAGGCTGGCCGGCTCGGTCCCGATAGCGCGGCGCGCTTCCACACCCGCAGCGGCCTCCTGACGGCCACCCTCGCGGACGGCTCGGTCACGCTCGACTTCCCGGCAAGCCGGACGGACGAGACCGAGATGCCTGACGGGCTCGACGACGCGCTCGGCGTCGCGCCGCAGCGAGTCGTGCAGGGCGCGTTCGACTACCTCGTCGAGGTGGAGAGCGAAACGGACGTGCACGGCCTCGACCCGGACTTCCGAGCACTCGGCGAGATCGATGTGGAGCGCGGCATCGTCGTGACGGCCCGGGGCGAGGGTGAGGTGGACTTCGTCTCGCGGTTCTTCGCCCCGGCGGCGGGGGTGGACGAGGACCCGGTGACCGGGTCGGTACACTGCCTCCTCGCGCCCTACTGGGCCGAGCGCCTCGGACGGGCCGACCTCGTCGGCTACCAGGCGTCGCAGCGCGGCGGGACGGTCCGCGTCGGCGTGCGCGGCGACCGGGTGCTGCTCGGCGGGCAGGCCGTCACCGTCTTCCAGGGCACGTTGCTCACCGAGCCTGCGTAGCTGCGTCCAGCGCCGCGAGCGCCTCCTCATACTCCTCCTCGTGGTTGCCACCCGCGCTCTCGTAGAAAGCGATGGCCGCTTCCAGTTGCCTCTTGGCTTCCTCATACCCGCCGAGTGCCGTGAGGCAGCGGCCGAGCGCCGTGCGGGCTTCCGCCGTCCCGGCGTGCCGGTCGCCGAAGGTCTCTAGCTGCGTCTCCAGGGACCGGCGCAAGAGCGGCTCGGCTTCGACAGCCCCCGCGTTGTCCACGAGGAGGAGGCCGAGACCGTGGAGGACCTTCGAGGTGAGGACGTGGTCGTCGCCGAGGCGTTCCTGGTAGATCGCGAGGGCTTCGCGGTAGAGCGGCTCGGCCCTGTCGTCGGCGCTCGTGAATCGGTACAGTTCGGCGAGGTTGTTCAGGCTCGACGCCACGTCGGGGTGGTCGCCGCCGAGGGCTTGGCGGCGCACCGCGAGGGCCTCGCGGTAGCTCGTTTCGGCCTCGTCGTAGAGCCCGAGGCCGCGTAGCGATCCGGCGAGGTTGCTGAGGCTCTGTGCCACATCGGGGTGGTCGTCGCCGAGGAACTGCCGCCGCAGCGCGAGCGCCTCCCGGTGGATCGGCACCGCCTGATCGTCGGCTCCGGCTTCGTGCAGCAGTCCGGCGAGGTTGTTCAGGCTCGTCGCCACATAGGGATGATCGTCGCCGAGGAGCCGCCGGTTCATCGCGAGGGCTTCGCGCTGGAACTGTTCGGCCTCCTCATATGCGAGCTTATCGCGGAGTACGGCGGCGACGTTGTTCAGGCTCGTCGCGATAGTCGGATGGTCATCCCCGTGGAGTTCGCGGTACAGGGCGAGGGCTTCGCGCTGCAACGCTTCGGACTCCCCATACGCCCCATCGGTACGAAGCATCACGGCGAGGTTGCCCAGCGTCTCGGCCAGCTCAGGATGATCGTCGCCGAGGAGCTGCCGCCGGAGCGCAAGCGCCTCGCGCATCATGCTCTCTGCTTCGTCGTGCTCTCCGAGTGCGTAGAGAAGCGCCGCGAGGTTGTTCAGACTCGCGGCCACGCCAAGATGCCTGTCGCCGAAAAGCTGCCGTCGCAGCGCGAGCGCCTCCCGGTCGAGCGCTTCGACCCGGTCGTAGGCCCCGGTCTCGTAGAACAGGTCGGACAGGCGCGTGAGGCTCTCGACCACTTCCTCGTGGGCGTCGCCCCAGAGCGCCCGCCGCTCGGCGAGGGCCCGCTCCAGAAGCGGCTGGGCTTTCTCGTACATCCCGATCCGGTAGTAGACGCTCCCGAGGGCGTCCATCACGGCGGCCTGCACGGCCGGGTCGCCCTCCAGGCGCTCTAGCTGCTCGGCTCCTTGCTCCAGCAGTTGGCGCGCCGTCACCTCTTCACCACGCCCGCCCTCTGGGTTCTGCCACGGGTCGGACGCCCCGAACACCTCCACGAGATAGTCCGTCACCTGCTCTGCCGTTGCCGCCTCGCGCCGCGCCGTGTCGCGCTCGGCGGCTGCGACGCGCGCCTGCCACGCCGTCCCGGCCAGACCCGCCCCGAGGGCCAGCATCAGCAGCGCCACGAGCGAGACCCCGAGGGCGTTGCGCCGGACGAACTTCCGCGCCCGGTACCGGACCGTCGGTGGCCGGGCCCGAACGGGCAGCCCGTCGAGATGGCGCTGGAGATCCTCGAGCAGAGCCTCAGCGGAGGCGTAGCGGCGCTCGGGCTCCTTTGCCAGCGCCTTGAGCACGATCGTGTCGAGGTCGCCCGCGAGACGTCGCCCGAGGGTCTCCGGGGCCGTGGACCGCGCCTGGCTGATCTGGCCCGGCGTGGCGTCGCCCTCGTCGGTGGCGGTCGTCACCCTCGTGCTCGGGCGCGGCGGCTCGGTCTCGCAGATCACCCGCTCCAGCTCTGCCGGCGAGAGGGTGCCTACCTCGTAGGGGCGGCACCCGGTGAGCAGTTCGTAGAGCACCACGCCGAGGCTGTACACGTCGGCCGCCGTCGAGACCGGCAGGCCCCGAATCTGCTCCGGCGCTGCATACCCGGGCGTCAGCACCCGCTCTATCGTCTGCGTCGGGGCGTCGCTGCCAGCGTCCTCGAGCAGCTTGGCGATGCCGAAGTCGAGGAGCTTCACCGTACCGTCGTCCGTGACGAGGATGTTCGACGGCTTGAGGTCGCGGTGGATGACGAGGTGCCGGTGCGCGTGGTGGACCGCCTCGCAGACCTGCCCGAAGAGTTGGAGGCGCTCGGCGATGCGGAGGCAGCGGGCGTCGCAGTAGTCGTCGAGCCGCTCGCCCTCGAGGCGTTCCATCGCAAAGTAGGGCTGCCCGCTCTCGGCGAGGCCGCCGTCGAGGAGCCGGGCGATGCCGGGGTGCTGAAGCCGGGCGAGGACGCGGCGCTCGGCGAGGAACCGGCTCTGGAGTGCCGGAGAGTCCATCCCTTCGCGGACGACCTTGAGCGCGACCGTCTGCTCGAACTGACCGTCGGCCCGCTCGGCGAGGTAGACCGTCCCCATCCCGCCGCGCCCGAGCACCTGGACGATCTGGTACGGCCCGACCCGCTGCTCGGCCGCCGGCGCGGCGGGAACAGGCGGGGTGTCGGCCGCCCCGTGCGCCTCGGCGATGGGGCGTGCCCACGCCTCCTCCAGCCGGTCCACCGGTCCGGTCTCCTCCGCGGCCTCCAGCAGCGAGTCCACTTCGCGGCGGAGCGCCTCCTCGTCGCACGCGGTTTCGAGGAACGCCGCCCGCGCCTCTGGCGGCTGCGCAAGCGCCTCCTCGAACAGCGTTTTCACCTGAAGCCAGCGAGCCGAGGTCATGGCGTGCCGATGGTTGAGCGGAGGGGAATCAGGAGATAAGCCGGACGTGGCGGCGCGGCGGCTCACGCGTGCTCCGGCCCGAAGATAGACGCGGCGCGGCGTGTATCTTCCGAAGCCGACTCCAACTCACGTCATATATGGCACGCACCGCCCTCCTCTCTCCTGCTCGTGTTCGCCGCACCCTCACCCGGCTCGCCTACGAAATCGTCGAGCGCAACCGCGGCGGCGCGTCGCTCGAAGTCTTCGGCATCCGGCAGCGCGGCGTCGCCCTCGCCGAAACGCTCGCCGGGATCATCGGCGAGATCGAGGGCCGGCCCGTGCCGGTCCACCCGCTCGACGTGACGCCCTTCCGCGACGACCTCACCGACGCCTCCGAGCCGGAGCCGCTTGACCCGCGCCCGACGGTCGAGGCGCGCGACGTCATCCTCGTGGACGACGTGCTCTTCACCGGCCGCACCGCCCGCGCCGCGCTCGACGCCGTCCTGTTCTACGGCCGTCCGACCTCGATCCAGCTCGCCGTGCTCATTGACCGGGGCCACCGCGAGTACCCCATCCAGCCGGACTTCGTCGGGCGCGTCATCCCGACCAAGCACCGCGAGCGCGTCACGGTGGAAGTCAGCGGCGAGGTCGCTGTCTTCCTCGACGAGTAGCGCTACTCCGCGCCCGACTCGGCCGTCTCGCCCCCGAACGCTTCCGGGTCCTCGGGCGTGATGTCGTCGATAGGGTCCGAGTAGATCCGCACCTCCGTCCCACGCCGCACGTCCTCGCCAGACGCCGGCTCCTGCCGCGTCACCGTGCCGCCTACCGAGCGCGTCGGGTCCACCCACACGCCAGCCTCGATCAGCGCGCGGCGCGCGTCCACGGGTGCCAGCCCGCGCACGTCCGGCACCGCTACCTCGCCCGACCCCAGACCCGGACTCACCCAGAGCGTGACCGACGATTCGGCCCGCGCCGTTTCTCCCGGATCCGGATCCTGCCGCGTCACGGTTCCCTCGTAAGGCGACGGGACCTCGTCTTCTCGCACCTGGACCTGAGTCAGCCCCGCATCGGCCAGCGTCGAGCGGGCGAGGCTCTCCGAGAGCGTCAGCACCTCCGGCATCGTCACGACGCGCTGCACGCCGCTGTTGACGTAGAGGTAGATGCGCCGCCCCGGCTTCACCGACGCGTTCGGCGGGGGGTTCTGGTCAATCACCGCATCGCGCGGCAGCGTCGGGTTGAACGGCTGGTCGCGCCGCTCCGGCTTCAGGTCGCGGTCCTCAACGAGGTTGTACGCCTGGTCGAACGGAAGCTGCCGCACCTCGGGCACCGTCACGGCTGCCCCCTGCCGCGTGTAAATCGGCATCACCACGTAGTTCATCAGCACGAACAGCCCCACGAATGCCCCGACGAGCGCGAGCATCCCGAGCCAGAACGTACGGTGGGTGAGGACGGGCTTAACCCAGCGGCCGGCCCCGGCGACGCGGGATTGCAAGCGGGACCAGGCAGAGTCGGAAGACGAGGGCATCTGCGGAGGTGTCGAGGGGCGAGCATTGAAGCGCCCCGAATATACTTCGCGGGGTGCCGTTCCACGCCCACCCCGCGTCCCACCATTCCTTCATATGATGCGGCGGAACCGGCCCCTGCCAGCGTGGTAGGAGAGCGCCGCCGAGACCGGTAGGTCCACGGCGACCGTTCTTTCCCTGGTGCGGTACTCGGCCTGTCTGTGAAGGCGGATCGAATGCGAGCGGAAAGCTTGACTCCTTCCGATCAGACTCCGTATCATGGTCGCCCTGCCCGGCGGTGGAGAGCTCGCATCACTCGCCTCACGTGAGGTCGCCTTCAAGGCTAAGAGATGATGAAGCACTTGACATCCGCATCTGCAGCTTCGTAGATTGGCAGGCCGCGCTCGGGTTATGGCCCGGCGCAATTTTTCGCCCCTGTTCTTTGATGAGATTGGAAGCATAGCGAGCCCTCGTTGGCCCGCGCGCCTCATGCCCTTCCGGGCGACGGGTGCGCCGGTCGAACGAGAGTAGCAATTAGTCAGATACACGACCTTCGGGTCGTGGTTCTGAGCTCAACCTACCCGACCACCAGCGGCTTGCCGCTCGGATGGTCACTGATCTCCTACCCTGGAGATCGCAAATTCTCTACTACGGAGAGTTTGATCCTGGCTCAGGACGAACGCTGGCGGCGGGCTTAACACATGCAAGTCGAACGAGAAAGGCCCCTTCGGGGGCTGAGTACAGTGGCGCACGGGTGAGTAACGCGTAGGCAACCTACCCCCAGGCGGGGAATAACCACGGGAAACCGTGGCTAATACCGCATAACTGTCCAGACTCCACATGGGGACTGGATCAAAGGCTTCGGCCACCTAGGGATGGGCCTGCGTCGGATTAGCTAGTTGGTGAGGTAATGGCTCACCAAGGCAACGATCCGTAGCTGGTCTGAGAGGATGATCAGCCACACTGGAACTGAGACACGGTCCAGACTTCTACGGAAGGCAGCAGTTAGGAATCTTGCACAATGGGCGAAAGCCTGATGCAGCAACGCCGCGTGAGTGAAGAAGGCCCTT